>JAEUQQ010000340.1 GCA_016789685.1 Acidobacteriota bacterium
AACCCTTCGCGGTGGGCCGTGCGCGACCTGTACATGGCGCACTTCGCGATCACCGACGTCGGCGGGCGGCGGTATCGCGCGTCGGATCGGCTGAATCGTGCGGGCGTCGGGTGGGCGGGTGCGTCGAGCGGGACGCTCGAGGTGTGGAACGAGGACTGGTCGGCGCGGCTGTCGCCCGACGGGAGCCATGTGTTGCGGGCGCGCGACGGTGACATGGCGATCGACCTGGTGCTGGCACCTGGCAAGCCGTTCGTCGCGCATGGCGACGCCGGCTACAGCCAGAAGGGCCCCACCGAGGGCAACGCGTCGCACTACTACTCGCTGACGCGGATGCCGACGCGCGGCACGGTCACGGTCAACGGGCGCAGCGTGACGGTGCAGGGCGAGAGCTGGATGGATCACGAGTTCGGGTCGAGCTTCCTCGAGGCCGGGCAGCAGGGGTGGGACTGGTTTTCGATCCATCTCGACGACCGCACCGATCTGATGCTGTTCCAGAGTCGTGGTGGCGGCACGGGCAGCGCGGCGGACGCGTCGCCCGCGTCGGGCTCGTCGTCGGCGGGTGGTGCGGTGGGGCCGAGTGCGCACGGCACGCTCGTCGGGCCAGACGGCCGCGCCACGACGCTGGCGGCCGGCGCGTTCACGCTGGTGCCTGGGCGGCGCTGGGCGTCGCCGACGAGCGGGGCCAGTTACCCGGTGACGTGGGAGGTGACGGTGCCGTCGCTCGACCTGCGGCTCGAGGTGCGCGGCGTGCTCGACGGCCAGGAACTGCACACGGCGGCATCGACGAACGTGACGTACTGGGAGGGGGCAGTCGACGTGGCCGGCACGCGCGCCGGCCGCCGCGTCGGCGGCCGCGGCTATCTCGAGATGACCGGCTACACCGGCGCGCCGATGAGCGACGTCCTCCGGTAACTCGCGGCGTCGTTTCCCCCGCTTCTCATCTGTTTCCCTGCCAATTGGGGTCAGACCCCAATGCACGATTCCGCCCGGTGGCGATTGGCGAATCGCGGAATTGGGGTCAGACCCTCATCATCCGCAGTTGTCGCGGCGACACCGGGCGTTGTCGCGTCCGGCTACGGCACGAGGCGGATCGGGCCGATCTCGAGCGCACGTTGGTGGTCGAGGTCGTGCACGAAGAGGATCACGGTGCGGATGTGCGCGAGGTCCATCGGCCGGCCTGCCGGCGCGTGCCGCACGTCTTCCAGGGAAACACGGACGCTGTTCACGCCCGGCTGCAGGTCGATCACCGTGTTGAACCGGTCGCGGTAGGAGTTGTCGTGTTCAGCGTCGTTGATGCGGAGCGATACCTGCATAGGTGCGGCTGATGGGACGCGGACTTGCAGTTCGAGGGCCGCGTAGGCGCGCCAGTCGGGCCACGGTTCGTCCAGGGCGACGCCCGAATACTCGGCTGGATTGAGGATCAGGCGCGCCATGCCAGTGGCGCCCGACGGCTCGAGCACGTTCGCGCCGGGGTCGACCACGTCGCGCTCCCACCATGCGCCATCCAACCTGGCCACGAAGGGGAGCGACTGTTGCAGCGCCACGTGCACTGCGACGGCCCTCACAAGGTCGGCCGCGCCGGCGATCAGCAGGATTGCCGCGAACGCCAGGGCGGACGCTCGCACGGCGGGCCGCCACTCGCGCCGGGCGCGCCACGCCGCGGCGGCGACGAGGAAGGCGAGACTGCCGGCGATGTTGCGCGCGACGTCGATGAGCGAGGCGCTGCGGTTCGGCACGAGGGTCTGCAGGGCTTCGGCGGCCACGCCGAGGACCGTGGTGGCCGCGAGGGCCCAAAGCGCGTGCTGAACGCACGTGTCGCGCGGCCTCGACCGTCGCAACTGCGCCTCGGCTACCAGGGCCAAGATCCCAAACAGTGGCAGGTGACCCGCGTTGAAGGCCGCGCGCCACATGCGCGTCTGTTCGGGTACCTGGCCCCACGCGAGCCACGCGAGCAATGCGGCTACGAGGCCGAGGCGAGCAGTCATGCGCAGGCAGGGAAAGGGCAGGTGTGGCCTCGTGCGGCATTGTAGGGGAAACACACGGCGTCGTTTTGCCGGTTTGGAAGCCCGATTCCCGCCAATTCGGGTCAGACCCCAAAGACGGGTCGAGAGCGGTGGAAATTGGCGAAGGCCGGAATTGGGGCCAGACCCTCATCAACGGGCGGAGGCGGGGCGACGCCGGGGGGAACCGGGGGCGGTTGACCGGGCGGGGGCGGGTCGGTATCGTCGCCGACATGTGGCGCGGCGCGAGGGACTTCGGGTGGCGCACGGGTCTTGCCCTGGGGGCCGTGGTGCTCGCCGCGATGGTGGGCGACGCGCGGGCGCAGGAGGGCGCGACCGCACCCAGCGGCGCGTCAGCACCGGGCGACGCGCCTCGCCGCATCGTCTACGCCGGCGATCGCGCGTTTCCGCCCTACGAGTACCTCGACGAGCAGGGGCGGCCCGCGGGCTTCAACATCGAGTTGCTGCACGCCATCTCGGCCGAGACGGGCGTGGTCTTCGACATCCGCCTCGAGGTCTGGGACATCGCCGTCGCGCGGTTCCTCCGCGGGCAGGCCGACATGATGACGCTCGCCTACTCCGACGAGCGCGACCGCCGCATCGACTGGCTCGGCCGCGTGTGGACGCTGCAGCAGGCGATCGCGTTCCGCGAGGGCCGGAGCGCCTACCCTGCGGGACTCGACGGGCTGGCCACCGAGACCGTCGCCGTCGAGGCCGGGTCGCTGGTCGAGGAACTCCTGCTGGCCCTGCCCGAAGTGCGGCGGCCGGCGCTCGTGCGCGTCCCCAACCAGCGCGACTGCCTGCGCGCCGTCATGGCGGGGGCCGCCACCGCCGCCGGCGGCAACGAACTCACGCTGCGCCACCAGGCCGCCGCTGAGGGATTCACCCGCCTCGAGTTCCGCACCGTCAAGTCGGCGCTCTACCAGTTTGCCGTGCGGAAGGGCGAACGCGATCGCTACGACATCGTCTCGACGGGGCTCGGCCTCGTGCGCGACCACGGCACGTTCGACCGCCTCGTCGAGCGCCACCTGGCCAGCCGGCCTGAGGCCCCGACGTTTGGCGACGTCGCCCGCTACCTGCTCGGCACGCTGCTGGTCATCGCGCTCGCCCTGGGCGTGTTTTTCGTGTGGAACCGCTCGCTTCGCCACGAGATCGTGGCGCGCCGCGAGGCCAACGATCGCCTTGCGCGCCTGCAGAGCGTGACCGCTGCGCTCGGCGAGGCGGTGTCGGCCGACGATGTGACGTCGGTCATCGTCGAACAGGGCGTGGCCTCGGTGGGCGCCTCGGCGGGACTCGTCGGCCTGCTGCAGGAGGAAGGGCAGCAACTCGACATCGTCCGCGCCGTCGGCTACCCGGACACCGCCGTGGAGCCCTGGCGGCGCATCCCGATGCGCGCGAAGGTGCCGCTGACCGAGGCCGTCAGGCGCGGGCAGCCCGTGCTGCTCGACGACTTCGCCGTGGTGGCGCGCGACTTTCCCGAGGCCCCCTCGGCGAGGAGTCGCGATCGTTTCGAGCCGATCGCCGCCATTCCGCTCACGCTCGGCGCCCGCACGCTCGGCGTGCTCGGGTTCTCGTTCTCGCGCAAGCGGGCCTTCACCCGCGACGACGAGCGCATGATGCTGGCATTTGCGCGCCAGTGCGCGCAGGCCCTCGACCGCGCGCGCCTGTACGAAATCGAGCGCACCGCCCGCCTCGAGGCCGAGACCGCGAGCCGCGGCAAGGACGAGTTCCTCGCCACGCTGTCGCACGAACTGCGCACGCCGGTGAACGCCATCCTTGGCTGGAGCCACATGCTGCGCGCCGGGATCCTCGACACCGCCAAGACGAAGCGTGCGCTCGAGGCCATCGAGCGCAACGCCATGGTGCAGACGCGGCTGATCGCCGACCTGCTCGACGTCTCGCGCGCGATGCTCGGCCACCTGCGGCTCGACCTGCAGCTCGTCAACGTCGTGACCAGCGTCGAGGCCGCGATCGACGCGGTGCGCCCGAGCGCCGACGAGGCCGGGCTGGTCATCACGGGCCCCGCGACGCGCACGCCCGCGCTGGTGTCGGCCGATTCGGCGCGCATGCAGCAGGTGTTCTCGAACCTCCTGTCGAACGCGATCAAGTTCACGCCGCAGGGCGGGACCATCGCGGTCGAGATCCGTCGCGGCGACTCCGACGTCACCGTGTGGATCACCGACTCCGGCGTCGGCATCCCCCCTGAGCGCCTGCCGTTCGTCTTCGATCGGTTCTACCAGGTCGATACGTCACTCACGCGGGCCCACGGCGGCCTCGGGCTCGGCCTGGCCATCGTGCGCCACCTCGTGGAACAGCACGGCGGCACCGTGTCGGTCGAGAGCGACGGCCACGACCAGGGAAGCCGGTTCACCGTGACGTTTCCGCTCGCCAAGACGTCGTGAACCGCGGGCGCTCGCGCGTCACTCGATGAAGGTGCAGTCGCGTTCGAGCGCCTCGGCCAGCATCCTGAGGTAGCGGCGGCGGGGGATGGCGACCGCGCCAAACGTCGCCAGGTGCGGCGTCACCCACTGCACGTCGAGCAGGGAGTACTGGCGGGCGCGCAGGCGTTCGACGAGCGCGTGCAGCGCCACCTTCGACGCGTCGGTGACGCGGTGGAACATCGACTCGCCGAAGAACGCGCCCCGCACGCTCACGCCGTACAGCCCGCCCGCGAGATCGTCGCCGGCCCAGCACTCGACCGAGTGCGCGAGGCCCATCCGGTGCAGGGCGGCGTAGCTGGCGAGGATGCCGTCGTTGATCCACGACTCGTCGCGTTCGGCGGCGCACTCGCGCATCACGCGCTCGAACGCGCGATCGATCGTGACCGTGAACCGGCCCTGGCGGACGGTGCGCAACAGCCGCGACGAGAACCGCGCGGCATCCAGGGGAAGGATGCCGCGCGGGTTGGGTGAGAACCACTCGATGCGCGCGTCGGGCGTGCGATCCGCGGCCATCGGGAACCACCCCGTGGCGTAGGCCTCGATCAGCACCTCGGGCGGGATGGCCACGTGCCGCGCCCTACTTCGCCGGCGCCGGCGGCTCGAGGAAGAAGTTGGCCGCGCCGACCTGCGCGTAGAGCGCGGGGGCCTTTGCCACCACGGCGTTGAGTTCGCTCACGGCCTTGTCGACGGCCTTCGCCACGTCATCGCGCTGGCGCGACTGCGTCGCGGTGGGCAGAGACGACGAGGCCATGACCTGGCCCTTGAGGCCGCCGATCCGGTTGCGCACGTTCTGCTGGAACCCGGCCGGCACCCCGGCAGAGAAGTCGGGCGTGCCGACGTTGATCCCGAACAGCGGCCGCACCTTCGCGAGTTCCTTGTCGTAGTCGTCGACGGCCTTCTTGAGCGCGTCAGACGGCTTGCCTGCGCGCATGCGCGTCTTGATGGTCTCGACCTGCTCGTGCAGCGTCAGCGCGACGGCGTACGCCTCGTTGGCCCGGCGCTGCAGCGCGTGCAGGGCCATCGCCGTGTCGAACACCGTCTTGCGATCGGCGTCACTGACGTCGATCTCGGCGTCGGGGCGCACGTCGATCGCGGCCGACGCTGCGTCCTTGCCATCGACGACGAGGGTGACGGTGTACCTGCCCGGCAGCACCTGCGGTCCCTGGAGGCCTCCGCCGCCGAAGCCGCCTCCACCGCCGCCGCCTCCGGCCGCCGCGCCGGCCGGGGGGCGCGGCGCGACCAGCGGCGCGACGCGCAGGTCCCACACGACGCTGTTGAAGCCTGCGGCCTTCGCGTCCTTCACGGCGTCGCCGGTGAGTTCACGCACGGCCGCGCCAGTCGCGTCCGCGATCTTGACGACGAGTTCCCTGGCTGCGGCCTTGAGGTGATACGTGACCACGGCACCGATGGGCGGGTTCTTCCCGAGGAAGCGCCGATCGCCTTCGAAGTCGCGCATGCGCTCGTTCGACGGCAGCCGCTGCATGACCGACCCCGGCGTGACGAGGTAGGTGTCGGCGGCGGTGGCCTTTGCATGCTCCTGGAACGGCCCGAGGTCGTCGAGGATCCAGAGACTGCGGCCGTGGGTTGCGAGGATCATGTCGTTGTCGCGCGGGTGCAACGTGATCTCGTACACGGGCACGGTGGGGAGGTTGGCCCTGACGCGCACCCAGCTCGCGCCGCGGGTCGTCGTCGCGAACAGGCCCGTCTCGGTGCCGAGGTACAGCACGTCGGCGTGCTTCAGGTCCTCGGTGAGCGTGCGGACGACCTCGCCTTTCGGCAACGACGACGCGATCGACTTCCACGAGGCGCCGAAGTCGGTCGACGCGTAGACGTAGGTGCCGAAGTCGTTCGAGCGGTGTCCATCGAACGTGACGTACACGGTGCCGTCGCTGAACCGCGAGGGCACGACTTCAGAGACCCACAGCTCCTCTGGCAGGCCCGCGATGCGTTCGTCGATGCGCGTCCAGGTCGCGCCCGCGTCGCGCGACACCGACACTACGCCATCGTCCGATCCCGTGTAGTAGAGGCCGGCGCGCCGGGGCGATTCCGCGAAGCTGACGATCGTGCTGAAGGCCGACACGCCGTCGTTGCGCGCGATCTTGACGTCCTTGCCCTTCGTGCCCATCAAGTCTCGGGCATCGCGGTCGATGTTGGCGGTGAGGTCGGGAGAGACCACCTCCCACGCGTGCCCGCGGTCTTTCGAGCGGAACAGCCGGTTGGCGGCGACGAACAGCGTCGCCGGATCGTGGGGCGACAGCGCCATCGGCGTGTCCCAGTTCCAGCGGTAGGCGGCCTCGCCCTCGGGCGGTTCCGGCCGGATCGTCTTGCGTTCGTTGGTGACCCGATCCACGCGGTTCATGCGGCCGTCCTGCGATTCGGCATACATGATGCGCGGGTTCGAGGGATCGACCAGCCCGACGAAGCCATCGCCGCCGCCCGTGATGAACCAGTCGTCGTTGGCGCTGCCGTCACGATTCCGCACGGCGCTCGGGCCGCACCACGTGTTGTTGTCCTGCAGGCCGCCGCACACGGTGTAGGGCGTCTGCATGTCGTAGGCGACGTGGTAGAACTGCCCGATCGGCATGTTGTTGAGCCACACGTACGTCTTGCTGCGATCGTGCGAAATGCCGACGCCGCCGTCGCCGCCGAGCAGGAGGTGATCGGTGTTGGCCGGGTTGATCCACATCGCGTGGAAGTCGACGTGGATGAAGCGCGCGCCGTCGTTGCTGAAGGTCCGTCCGCCGTCGTCAGAGACGTGCAGCTGCACGCCGAGCACGTAAACGCGCTTGTCATCGTTCGGGTCGACGCGAATCTGGCTGAAGTACATCGGCCGCGGGTTGGTGGCGCTGACCTTGCGCCACGACAGCCCCGCGTCGTCGGAGCGGTAGGTGCCACTTTCTCTTTCGTGCTCGATGCGCGCGTAGAGGACGTTGGGGTTGCGGCGGAAGACGTCGAGGCCGATGCGGCCCTTGGGGCCGTCGGGGATGCCCTTCGTGAGCGCCTGCCACGTCCGGCCCGCGTCGGTCGACTTCCAGATCCCCGAACCGGGTCCGCCGCCGTTCATGCCCCACGCCGCGCGGCGCCGCTGGTAGGTGGCCGCGTAGAGCACCTTGTTGTTGGCCGGATCCATCACGAGTTCGGTGGCGCCGGTGTCGGCGTCGGTCTTGAGGACCTGTGCCCAGGTCAGGCCGCCGTCGGTCGTCTTGAACACCCCGCGATCGCCGCCGGGGCCCCAGAGGCCACCGAGCGCTGCAACGTAGACGACATCGGAATCGACCGGATCGACGACGATGCGCGCGATCTGCTGTGAGGTGGCGAGTCCCATGTTCTTCCAGGTCGCCCCACCATCGGTCGACTTGAAGACGCCATCGCCCCACGACGAACTCTGCCGGTTGTTGTTCTCGCCGGTCCCGACCCAGACGACGTTGGCGTCGGCGGGCGCGATGGCGATGTCGCCAACGGACGAGGTCGATTCGCGATCGAAGACCACGGTGAACGTGGTGCCCGCGTTGACGGTCTTCCAGACGGATCCGGTCGACGTGGCGACGTAGAAGACCGACGGGTTCGATTCGAGCACCGCGAAGTCGTCGATGCGGCCGCCGGCCGAGGCCGGGCCGATTTCACGGAACTGGAGGCGGTCGAAGGGGCCGGCCGCCGCCGGGGCCTGCGCCGACGCGAGGGCAGGTGCGAAGGCCGCGCAGGCGAGCGCAGCCACAACCAGCAGCATGCAACGAGGGGAACGCACGGGCACACCTCCCTGTGAGCGTGACACGACGGCGGCGACTATACCCGAGATTGCAGAGATCGCTTTCGGGTGGGCGGCGCAGTGTGTAGATTGGCGGGGCGTCGCTCCGCCATCACGCAGGCCTTGACCCCGGCTGTCACGCGAGCGCGCCAGACTGTCGTCGCCGATGCCACACTTCGATCCCTCGCCCTGGCTCACCCAGCTCCGCGACCTGTGCCGCACGCACCCGACCACCGCGAAGTGGGTCATCGTGCCCTCGCATGCGCTCGGCCTCACGACCGGCGATCGGCTGGCGCGCAGCGCGACGCCGTGGATGCACCTGCACTTCGTCACGCCGGCCGAACTCGCCGTGCGCATGGCCGGGCCGTTCCTGCTCGAGGCGGGCATCGATCCCAACGACGACACGCTGGGGCCGGCCCTCATGCTGCGGCTGCTGGGCGAGGTGCGCGCCGAGACCGCGTACTACCGCGACGTCGACCACCATCCATCGATGGCCGAGGCCTGGTGGCGCACGCTGCAGGAGCTGCGTCTTGCCGGCCTCGGGGCCGACGACCTCGGGGCAGCGGCCTTCGTCTCGCCGGGCAAGCACGCCGCCGTCGCCGCGGTCGTGCGCCGCTACGAGCAGGTGCTGCGCGACGAACGCCGCGGCGACCTCGCGAGCGTGTTCGAGGCGGCCGCGACGCATGCGCTGTACTGCCCGATCGGCGCCGGCGACCTTCGGCTCGAGTGGCCGCACGCCGTGTGGCCCGCGCGGGTGCGTGCGTTCATCGATGGCCTGCCAGGGCACGTGGTGCGGGCACGCGTGCTGGATGTGCCCGGCACACGCCCCTCGACGCGATCCGAGGCGCTGATGGCGCCAGTCGAGCCCATCGCGGTCGAGCCTTCGGTGGCCGAGGGCGCGTCGCGGCTGATCTTCGTTCGCGAACCGGAACGCCTCGGCCCGGTTGATGGCGGCGCGACGCCCTCGTCGGTGGTGTTTCGCGCGGGAGGCCAGATTGCTGAGGTCGATGCCGTGCTGCGGCGGGCCGTGCAGACCGGCTGCGCGTTCGACGACATCGAGGTGGCGTGCGCGCACGAAGACCAGGCGTTGCTGGCGTGGGAAAAGGCCCTGGGACTCGGCTGGCCGGTGACGTTGGCCACGGGGGTACCCGTGGGCCTGACCCAACCCGGGCGGGCCCTGGCGGCGTACTGCCGCTGGTTCGCCTCGAACCTGTCGGCACGCGTGCTCATCGACGCGCTGCAGGATGGCGCCTGGTGGCCGGCCGTCCTGGCCGCGGCCGACGAGGGCGAGGTCGCGGTGTCGGCGTCGCAGGCGGCCCGCGTCGTGGCGAAGTCGGCGGCGACGTGGGGCGCGCACACGTACGCGCTCAGCCTCACGCGGCTCATCGAGCGCGAGACGGCGCGCGCCGCCGATCTCGACCTCGAAGCCGCGACGCGCGAGCGTGCGGGAGAGCAGCGCGAGCGCGCCCGGCGCGTGCTCGCATGGATCGACGACCTGCTGCGCGCGGTTCCAGGGGCAGATGCGGACGGCGTGGCCATCGCCGACGTCGTCGAGGCCGCCCGGCGCGCGGTGGCCTCGATGGCCTCGCACGTGAGCGCCCTCGATCGCCTTGCAGCGGCAGCGCTCGACGCGTCGCTCGCCGAGCTCAAGGGCCTCGGCAGACGGCGGGCGCCGCTCGAGACGGCGTTGCGGTTCATCGAGGAGCAGGTGGCGCGCGTCCGTGTCGGGCGCGACCGTCCACGCGCCGGGCACCTGCACATCGGCCTGTTGCGCGATGCGGGTGTGGACGGGCGCGCGGCGGTCTTCGTCATGGGGCTCGAAGAGGGGATGCTCCTGCCAGCCGCCATCGAGGATCCGATCCTGCTCGACGAGGAACGCGCCGCCCTGTCGCCCGCGCTGGTGACCTCGCGCGGCCGCCTCGACGACGCCGTGTGTGCCGTGACCCGCCGGCTCGCGGACCTGGGAGCGGCGGCCGGCACCCGGGATGGGGCGCTGTTGTCGTTGTCGTTCTCATGCCGCGACGTCAGGCAGTTCCGCGACACCGCGCCGACGTCGGTGTTGCTGCAGGCGTACCGCGCGCTCGAGGGCCTCCCCGGGGCATCGGTGCGCGACATGGAAGACGCGTTGGGGGTGCCCGATTCACCGGTGCCGGCGGCGCCAGCGCACGCCACCAGCGACGCCGGCTGGTGGCTGCACGCCGTGCGCGGCGGCGGCGACGCGGTGACCGACGTCGAGGCTCATCATCCGTGGCTGCGCCGCGGGCGCGAGGTCGGCGACCTGCGCGACGACGATCGCGTCGGTGTTGCCGATGGCCTCGTCGCGCACGCCGGGCGCGTGCTCGATCCCTCGCGCGCCGGCATCGTCGTCTCGGCGAGCACGCTCGAGCGCGCCGCCGAGTGTCCCTTCCGCTACTTCGTCCAGTACGGGCTTGGCGTGCGGGCGCCCGACGAGCGCGAGCGCGAGGCGAGCACCTGGCTCGACCCGCTGACACGCGGCTCGGCGATGCACGCGCTGTTTGCCGCGCTGATGCGCGAGGTCAGGGATGTCGCGGGCGGCGTGTTCGATGCGCGGGCGCACGGCGAGCGGCTGCGCGCACTCGGTGGCGAGACGCTTGCGCGGCTCAAGGACGAGATTCCGCCACCCTCAGAGACGGTGTACGACCGCGAACGCGACGACTTCATGAACGACCTCGACCTGTTCGTGCAGCAACAGGCACGTCGCGCCTCGACGGGCGTGGGCTTCGAGGTCGCGTTCGGGCTCGACGACGAGGGTCGTGACCCGGCGCTCGGGCAGCGCGATCCGATCGAGATCGATCTCGGCGGCGGCCGCCGCCTCAGGGTACGCGGGAGCATCGACCGCATCGATCGGCTGCCCGACGGGACGTACGAGGTCATCGACTACAAGACCGGCGGGTTCTGGGCCGCCGACTACGAAGGTACGTTCGGCGGCGCAACGCGGCTGCAGCACGCCATTTATGCGGTGGCCGCCGAGCAGGTACTGCGTGCCGAGCACCCGGCGGCGCGGGTGGCGCGGTCGACGTACTGGTTTCCCTCGGCACGTGGCAGGCAGGCGCAGGTCGTCACCGACGACAACTCGATACAGCGGACGTCCGACGTGCTGCGCGATGTGTGCGAGGCGATCGCTGCCGGCGCCTTCCTGCAGGCCGAAGACGCCGGCGCCTGCAAGTTCTGCGATTTCGAGGCGCTGTGTGGGCACGAGCCGTTCGTGCGCGCGACGCGCAAGCTGACACATCCCGACAACGTCGAGTTGTCGGCCATCCAGCGGATGCGACGCCATGAGTAAGCGCGTGGCCAGGGACCCCAGGGCCGTACCGAAGGCGCCGCCCGACCAGGCCGAGCGGACGCGGCTCGAGACCGAGTTCGCGACCAACCTGCTTGTCGAGGCCGGGGCGGGATCGGGCAAGACCGAGAGCCTCGCGCGCCGCATGGCCGCGGGCGTCGCGGCCGGGCACTACGAGATCGATCACCTGGCCGCCGTGACGTTCACGCGGAAGGCGGCCGCGGAACTGCGCGCGCGTTTCCTGCAGAAGCTCGAAGAACGACGCGAGCAGGCGACGGCGGTCGAAGGCGAGCGGCTGCAGGCGGCCATCGACGGGATCGAGCGCTTCTTCGCCGGCACGATTCACAGCTTCTGCGGCCGGATGCTGCGCGAGCGGCCCGTCGACGCGCGCATGGCACCCGGCTTCGAGGAACTCGACGACGTCGCCGATGCGCATGCGCGGACGCGTGCGTGGCACGACTACGTGGCGCAGGGGCGCGCGAACGCGGCGCTGCTCGACGTGCTCGAGTCGGGCCTCAAGCCGAGTGAACTCGCCGACGCCTTCCGCATCGTGTGCGAACACGGCGACGTCGCGTTTCCCGCCCCCGCGGTCATGCTGCCCGACGCCGGCCCGGTGTGGGAGGCCCTGGATCGGTTCTGGGACGCGCTCGACGAGGATCTGCCACGGCCGATCGACCCGAAGACCACGTGCGAAGTGCAGAAGCTGGCGCGGACGTACCCCGGCATGCGACGCGGCGCACGCCGGCATCGCGTGGCCGACCTCGTGGGCCTGCTGCAGGAGTGGGCGCGGACGAAGAAGATCACGCTCAAGTGGTGGGGCAACGGCCAGAGCCGCGGTAACGCGGGCGCCGACAAGGTGCGCGCGCTGCACGACCGCTTTCTCGGCGAGACCGTGGGGCCGTTTCTCGCGACGTGGCGGGCCCATCTCTACGCGCTGGTCGTGCGCGCGCTCACGGAGGCCCGGGCGCACTACGCCGCGGATCGGCGGCAGCGGAACCTCGTCAACTTCGGCGACCTGCTCGTCGAGGCCACGCGCCTGGTGCGCGAGGTGCCGCAGGTGCGCCGCGCGCTGCAGCGCAAGTTCCGCCACGTGTTCGTCGACGAGTTCCAGGACACGGATCCCGTGCAGGCCGAGCTGTTCCTCTGGCTGGCCTCGGATCCCGATGCGTCACCGGGCGACTCGGCGTGGACGGTACCGTTGCGCCCCGGCGCCCTGTTCCTCGTCGGCGACCCGAAGCAGTCGATGTACCGGTTCAGGCGCGCCGACATCGAGGTGTACGAGAGCGTCAGGCAACGCCTGCTCGCCACGGGCGGCGACGTGGTGCCGCTCACGACGAACTTCCGTGCGCGGCCCGAACTCTGCGACTTCGTGAACGCGGCGTGCGCGGGTGCGTTTCCGGCCGAGGCGACCGCCCACGCGCCGGCCTACGAGCCACTGCGCCCCTACCGCGATGCCGCGCCGGCGGGCACGCCTGCCGTCACGCGGTTGCTGGTGACGCCGCAGGGCGACGAGGAGCACGAAGACGCCGAGGCGCGCGTCATCGCGACGTTGATTGCCGACGAGATCGCGGCGGGGGCGGGCGCGCCGGGCGACTATCTGGTGCTGACGCGTGGGCGGCCCAGGCTGGGCGGGTACGCCGAGGCGTTGCAGGCGCGCCTCGTGCCCGTCGAGGTGTCGGGCGCGTCGCTCTTCACGACGTCGCCCTACGTGCACGCGCTCGTCGACGTGCTCGCGTGCCTGGCCGATCCCTCGAACGGCGCGGCCCTCTTACGCGTGCTCCGCGGCCCGATCCTGGGCGCGACCGACGATGCCCTCTACGCGTTCCGCGAGGCGGGCGGGCGCTTCGACCTCTACGGGGCGGGCGAGATCGACGATGACGTCGCGCGCGCGATCGGGCAGTTGCGCACGTGGCAGCGGCAGGCGCGACGGCTGCCGGTCGGCGCGCTGATCGATCGCGTGCTCGACGAGAGCGGCTGGCTGGCGCACGCGGCGTCGCACCCCGGCGGGGGCGAGGCCGGCGCGTTGCTGCAGGCCGCCGACCGCGCGCGGCTGATGGCCGTGGCCGGCGCCGGACTGCACGAGGTGGCGGCGACGCTCGTGGCCGCCGACGACGTGTCGACCGACATCGAGGCGTTGCCGCTCGAGCCGGGGCGTGGCGACGTCGTGCGCGTGATGAACATCCATCGGGCCAAGGGGCTCGAAGCGAAGGTGGTGTTCCTCGCCGACGCGCAGGCGTGGCACACGTTCGCGCCCGAGGTGCACGTGTCGCGTGTCGAGGGCCGCGCCGTCGGGGCGCTGGCGATCGCGCGTCCGCTCAAGACACACGGCAAGGTCATGCTGGCGCAGCCCGATGACTGGCCCGGCCTGGCCGAGCGCGAGCAGCAGTTCCTGTCGGCCGAGATGAACCGGCTGCAGTACGTGGCGGCGACGCGGGCGAAAGATCGGTTGATCGTGGTTCGTTCTGGACGTTCGGCAAAGGACGACAAGGCATGGCCGATCATCGGCGCGGCACTCGGCGACGTGCCGGAGGTGCGGTGGCCCGAGTCGCGCGCGCCAGAGGCCGTGCCGCCACCGTCACTGCTGGCCCTGATGTCGTCGGCCACGGGCGATCCGTCGGCGGCGCGGGTGAGCCGCCGGTCGCGCCTCGAACGGGCCTGTCAACCGTCGTACGCGGTGACGGCCGTCACCGAAGAAGTGCGGCTGACCTCGTCCACGCTGCGCGCGGGGGCGCCGACCGACGAGGCCGTGCCCGACGCGACCGCGACCCTGGTGCCCGACTCGTCGAGTCACCGCGCCGACACGGGCCGTCACTGGGGCGCGCTGATCCACGGGCTGCTCGAGCAGGCGATGCGCGCGCCGGCCACCTCGTCGGCCGACCTCGCGCGCCTCGCCCACTGGCTCACGATCGAGACACCGGAGCTGCGCGCCCACATCCCGCAGGCGGTCGCGGTGGCCGAGCAGGTGGCTGGCGCGCCCTTCTGGGCCGAGGCGCGCGAACACGGCGAGGTGCACGTCGAGGTGCCGTTCACGCGTGTCGCGACGACCGACGATCTCGAGACGTTGTCGACGGGAGACGCGAAGGTTCCCACGGTTCTGCGCGGCGTCATCGACCTGGTGCACCGTGCAGGCGACGGCTGGCGCGTCGTCGACTACAAGACCGACCAGGCACGGGCCGCGGACCTCGGGGCCAAGTACGCCGCGCAGGTGAGCGTGTATGCGCATGCGTGGCGCGAGGCGGCGGGTGGCACGCGCCGCGTCACGGCAGCGGTGTATGCGGTGCGCGACGGGCGGCTTGTGCCGGTGCCTGTGTCGTGATCGCGGAGGCGATCGCGCGGCCGTGCCCGGTGCATGGCACGCGGCACTACAATGACGCATGCGCATCCTGCCCCGTGCCGCGCGCCTGGGACTCGTGGCCCCGGCGCTTGCCCTGATCGTGTGCGGCGCGACGCCGCTGCGGGCCCAGGCGCCGTCGAGCTCCGCGCCGGCGCCTCTGCCTCCGCAGACGCAGGACGACGACTACACGTCGTACGAACTGCTCGATCCCGCGACCGCGCAGTTCCGCATCCTGTACGACGTGACGGCCACGCGTGCGGGGGCGGCCTTTTTCTTCAACGCCATCCGCAAGGGCAGTGTGGCGAGCGACGAGCGCGTGATCGCGCTGGCATCGGGCGAGCCGCTCAGGTTCGAGGTCGTCAGCGGGGCAGACGCGCGCCGCGACGGGCATCCCCGCGCCGACCTCGACACCGAGTACATCAAGGTCTGGTTGCCGCGGCCTGTTCCCGAGGGCGGCGAGGCCAGGCTCCGCATCGACAAGACCTACAAGGACGCCGCGTCGTATCGCCGTGAGGGCGACACGATCGTCTTCTCGCGGTCGCTCGGCATCAAGCGCAACAAGGTCGTGCTGCCGCCGGGTTACGAGGTGACGGGCTGCAACACGCCCGCGCAGGTGCGCGTCGAGGCCGACGGGCGCCTCAGCGTGAGCTTCGTCAACCTCAACCCCAACGCCACCGACCTCGTCGTGCGCGCCCGGCCCATGCCGGCGGGCGCCGCGCCATTCGCCGCTCCGGTGGCGGCGAGCGGCGCGGCTTCGCGGGTGGCTACCGACGAACCGGCCGCGTCACTGGCGCGTTCGGCCGCACTGCCGATCAGCGAGCGGGCCTTCCAGGATCGCGAGATCGTCTACCACCTGCAGCCGCCCGAGACCAACGCCTTCGACATCTCGCACGACTACACCGAGACCCGTGCCGGCGTCGGGCAGTACGTGAACGTCGTCCGGGCCGGAAGCCGCGTGTCGAATCCGTCGGCCACGAACCTCGACACGGGCGAGGCCCTGCGGGTGCGGACGCTGGTCGGCAGCGCCATTGCCGAGGCGAAGGTCGATCCCGGCCAGCCGATCACGCCGGCCCTCGAGGTCGTGGTCATCGACTTTCCGCCGGTGACGCCGCCGAGGACGACACGGCTGCGGATTCGCGAGACCTACACAGACCCTGCCCGCTATGGCGTGGTCGATGGCGTCCTGGTGTGGCATCGCGGGTTCGGTCGGCCGCGGAACGCGGTGGTGTTGCCCGCGGGGTGGGCGCTGACGGCGAGCAGCGTGCCGGCGATGGTCGTGCTCACCGGCGACGGGCGCGTCAGGCTCGATTTCGTGAACCCGAGGACCGACGAGATCGACGTGCTCATCCGTGCCAGCCGGCGGAGCCGCTGAACGCGCCGGAGCCGTGCGCGGCAGGTCGCCGGCCGGCTGGAGAGTTCCCGCGGCGGCGCGTATGATGCCTGAGTGAGCCCCGCGTGCGACCCACGCGGAGTGGATCGGCGTGAACGAGATTCGCCGGGAGGCCAGCATGGACGCGTTGCGACGCGACCACCGAAGTGCGGCCACTGCGATTGCGGGACATCCGCTGTTCGCCGAGGGCCGCAGCCGCGTGCTCGAGGAACTCGCGCGCGGTGCCGCCGTCGATCGCGTGCTTGCGCTCATCGTCGAGTCGATCGAGACCGAGCTGCCCGGCACCGTCTGCTCGATCCTGCTCGTGGCCGATGACGGCACATCACTCACCGTCGGCGCGGCGCCATCGCTGCCGCCCGTCGTCAACGAGGGCGTCGAGGGCGCGCCCATCGCCGAGGGCGTCGGAGCATGCGGCACGGCGGCGGCGCGCGGCGAACGCGTCATCGTCGAAGACCTCACGCAGCATCCCTTCTTCGCGCACTACCGCCACCTGTACGCGGGCACGGGCCTCCATGCGTGCTGGTCAGAGCCCATCCGCGCCTCGTCTGGTGCCACGCTCGGCACCTTTGCCGTGTATCACCTCGAGGCCCGGGCGCCCTCGAGCCACGAGGTGCAGGCGATCGAGGTTGTGGCCGCACTGGCCAGCCTGGCCATCGAACGCGCCCGCGCCGACACGGCGCTGCGCACCAGCGAAGAACGGCTCGCACTCGCGCTCGAGGCGTCGGGGCAGCACATCTACGACTTCGACCTGTCACTGGGCCGCCTGTTCATCAGCCCGCGGCTCGGCGCGTCGCGCGATGAGGGGGCCAGCGAGACGTGGGACTTTGCCCAGTGGGCCGAGGAGTGCGTGCACCAGGACGATCGCGACGCCACGTTGCGCGCGCTCGCCGACTATCTCGAAGGGCGCACGAGCCAGTTGCAGTTCGAGTACCGGCGCGACTGTGGCGAGGGCGCGTGGCATTGGTTCGCCTCGACGGGGCGCATCGTCGCGCGCTCGGCCGACGGGCGCCCGTTGCGCCTCACGGGGACGATGCGCGACATCACCGAGCGCAAGCGCATCGAAGACGAACAGGGCCGTCTCGCCGCGCAGCTGCAGCACACGCAGAAGCTCGAGAGCCTCGGCGTGCTGTCAGGCGGCATCGCGCACGACTTCAACAACCTGCTGATGGCGATTCTCGGCAACGCCGAACTCGCCGCCCTCGACGTCCCCGCGGGCTCACCGGCGCGCGCGTCGATCGACGAGGTCATCCGGGTCACGCGGCGTGCGACCGAGCTGACGCGGCAGATGCTGGCGTACTCGGGCCGCAGCCCGTTCGTGGTCGAACCCGCGAACGTCAGCCAGGTGGTCGAGGAGATGGCCGAGATCCTCCAGGTGAGCATCTCGAAGAAGACGCGGTTCGACCTCCGGCTCGACCCCGACGTTCCCGACATCGCCGCCGATGCGGCGCAACTGCGCCAGGTGGTGATGAACCTGATCATCAACGCGTCGGAATCGCTCGAGGGCCGTGAGGGCCTCGTGCGCGTGACGACCGGCACGCGGGTCTGCACGCGTGGCTTCCTCTCGCGCTGCTGGATGGGCGAGGAACTCGCCGAAGGACCGTACGTCTTCGTCGAGGTGAGCGACACGGGCGTGGGGATGTCTGAAGACACGCGGAGCCGGCTGTTCGAGCCGTTCTTCACGACGAAGTTCACCGGCCGCGGCCTGGGGCTGTCGGCGGTGCTGGGCATCGTCCGCGGCCACCGCGGGGCGATCCACGTGCTCAGCGCCCCGAAGCACGGGACGACGTTCACCGTGCTGTTCCCGCCGGCGCCCGCGTGCGCGCCGCGTCGCCTGGCGGGCGAGCGGTCGCCCTCGCCGCGGGCGTACCGCGGCCTGGTCCTGCTCGCTGACGACGAGGCGCCCGTGCGCGACCTGCAGCAGCGCGTGCTCACGCGGCTCGGTTTCGACGTGGTCGTGGCCGAAGACGGCCAGGAGGCGATCGACGCCTTTGCGCGCGACTGGCATCGCATCGCTTTCGTGATTCTCGACCTCACGATGCCGCGTCGTGACGGCGCGGAGGCGTTTTACGAGATCCGCCGCATCCGCCCCGAGGCGCGCGTCATCCTGACCAGCGGATTCGGCGAGGACGAAGTGTCGAAACGCTTCGAGGGCGCAGGGGTGTCGGCGTTCCTGCAGAAGCCCTACACCATCGACGACCTGACCGCCGTGCTCGACCGCGTGGTCGAACCCCGCT
>JAEUQQ010000354.1 GCA_016789685.1 Acidobacteriota bacterium
GGGTTGGCATGGACTGAACGTAGATTCATTCAACAGGACGCGCGATCGCCGGAGGACCGACACTTGCATCCATGAACCTCGGCGGGCACGGTCGCGTCAGCCTGCCGCTGGTGAACTGCACCAGCGCTCCGCCACGCAGGACTCGGCGTCGCGCAACGTCTGCGCCCCATCGACATCCACCGCCCTGCGTGGATACCCGTCGAGGGACGTCATGGCCCTGGCCACCGCCTCTGGTGTCGAAGACATCTGCCGGAAACTCGGGAACGACCGCACGCGCCTGATGGACATCATCATCGGGGTCCAGCGGCGCTACGGCTGCGTGACCCACGACAGCATGGAGGTCATCGCCCGGGCCGTCGGCACCGAGCGTGTCGAGGTCGAGAGCGCGGTGACGTTCTACTCGTTCCTGTCGGTCAAGCCGCAGGGGCGCGTGGTGATCCGTCTCTGCAACGACCTCACCGACTGGATGAAGGGCTACGACGCGGTCGCCGATGCGATGGCCAAGGAGCTCGGCGTCACGATGGGCGAGACGACGGCCGACGGGGCCATCACGCTGGCCTCGACGCCCTGTATCGGCATGAGCGACCAGGCGCCCGCGGCCCTCGTCAACGACGTGGTGGTGACGCACCTGACGCCCGAGCGTGGCCGCGAGATGATTCGCGACCTGCGCCGCCACCTCGATCCGCCGCAGTTGGTGACGATGGTGGGCGACGGCAACAACGCCCATCCGCTGGTGCACGCCATGGTGCGCAACAACATCCGGCGCCGTGGCCCGGTCCACTTCCGCGATTTCGAGTCGGGCAAGGCCCTGACCAACGCCCTGGCCCTCGGGCCCGAGGCCGTGATCAAGCAGATCACCGATGCGCGGCTGCGCGGGCGCGGCGGCGCGGGGTTCCCCGCCGGGGTGAAGTGGGCGAGCGCACGCGCGACCGCCGCGCCGCGCCGGTGGATGATCTGCAACGCCGACGAAGGGGAGCCGGGCACGTTCAAGGACCGCGTCCTGCTGACCGAGTGCCCGCACCAGATGATCGAGGGCATGACGATCGCCGGCTATGCCGTCGGGTGCGAGCAGGGCATCGTCTACCTGCGCGGCGAGTACCGCTACCTGCTGGCGTTCCTCGAGCACATCCTGCAGGAGCGGCGCGACCAGGGGCTGCTCGGCCGCGACATCCTCGGGCGCAAGGGCTTCAACTTCGACATCCGCATCCAGCTGGGGGCCGGCGCCTACATCTGCGGCGAAGAGACCGCGCTCATCAGCTCGTGCGAGGGGCTGCGCGGCGACCCGAAGAACCGGCCGCCGTTTCCCTCGCAGTCCGGGTACCTCGGCGATCCGACCGTCGTCAACAACGTCGAGACCTTCTGCGCGACCTCGCGCATCATGCTCGAAGGCGCCGCGTGGTTTGCGGCGATGGGGTCCGGACGCACCACCGGGACCAAGGTCCTGAGCATCGCCGGCGACTGCCGCAAGCCCGGTGTCTACGAGGTGCCGTTCGGCATCACGCCACGCGAACTGCTCGAGGCCGCCGAGGCCGACAACCCGGGCGCCATGCTGATCGGCGGGCCGTGCCGCCAGATGATCGGCCCCGACCGGTTCGGCGGACGAATCTGCTACGACGACCTGGCCACGGGCGGTTCGATCATCATCTTCAACCGCGCGCGCAACCAGCTCGAGATCGCCGAGCGCTACCTCGACTTCTTCATCGACGAGAGCTGCGGGCACTGCACGCCGTGCCGCGTGGGGCTGGTGCTGCTCAAGAAGGCGGTGCACAAGGTCGTGAGTGGCGCCGGTGAGCCCGTCGATCTCGACGCGATGCGCGCCTTGTCGCACTTCATCTCGCAGACGAGCCGGTGTGGCCTGGGCCAGGCGGCCTCGAACCCGGTGCTGGGCGCGCTCGAGAACTTCACGGCGTTGTACGAAGGCCTGGTCGCCGAGCGCAAGCCGGGCCTGCTCTCGACCTTCGACCTGTCGTCTGCCGTTGTCGACGCCGAACTGCGCGTCGGGCGGCAGTCACGTTACGTCTGACGGAGCCCCTCATGTCTACGGTGCAGTTCGTGCTCGACGGGCAGGCGATCGAGGCGCAGGACGGCCAGACCATCCTGAAGGCGGCCGAGGCCGCCGGCGTCTACATCCCGCACCTGTGTGCGTTCAAGGACCTCATCCCGCACGGGAGCTGCCGCGTCTGCTCGGTCCGCGTCAACGGCCGGATCCAGGCCGCCTGCGTCCAGACCGTGACCGCGGGCGCGGTGGTCGAGAGCGAGACGCCAGAGATTCTCGAGTTCAGGCGGAACATCATCGACATGCTGTTTGCCGAAGGGAACCACTTCTGCATGTTCTGCGAGAAGTCGGGGAACTGCGAGCTGCAGGCGCTCGCCTACCGGTTCGGCATCACGTCGCCACGGTACGACTACCTGAACCCCGACCGCGACATCGACATGTCGCATCCCGACGTGTACCTCGATCGCAACCGCTGCATCCTCTGCGGCCGGTGCGTCAGGGTCTCGCAGGAAGTGGACCACAAGACCATCTTCCAGTTCGTCGGGCGCGGCCACGAGAAGCGGCTGCAGGTCAACGGTACGTGCCTCGCCGACACCGAGTTGAGTGCCACCGACGAGGCCGTCGCTGCGTGCCCGGTCGGGGCGCTCATGCCCAAGCGGGTGGGTTACGCCATTCCCGTCGGGCAGCGCGCCTTCGACGCGGCGCCCATCGGCGCCGACGTGGACGCGCGAAAGGGAGGTGCCGCATGACCAGGAAGCCGCGTATCGCCACGGTCAGCCTGGCCGGCTGCTTCGGATGCCACATGTCACTGCTCGACATCGACGAACGCATCCTTGCCCTGGCCGAACTCGTGGAGTTCGATCGGTCGCCCATCAACGACTTCAAGGAGTTCGACGGCCGGTGTGACATCGGCCTCATCGAGGGTGGGTGCTGCAACGAGGAGAACGTGCACGTCCTCGAGGACTTCCGCAAGCACTGCGATCTCATCGTCTCGCTCGGCGACTGCGCCATCAACGGCGGGATTCCCGCCATGCGCAACCACGTGCCGCTGCGCGAGTGCCTCGAAGAGGCGTATCTCCGGTCGCCGGGCGTCTACAACCCGGGCGGGGTGATTCCCAACGCGCCGGAACTGCCGCTGCTGCTGCACCGGGTGTATCCCTGCCACGAGGTCGTCAAGGTCGATGTCGTGATCCCGGGGTGTCCGCCATCGGCCGATGCCATCTTCACGTCGCTGCTCGCGCTCGTGAAACGCGAGCCCGTGGCGCTGGCGTACGCCAACCTGAAGTACGACTGACCCTCAGCTCGATCGCCAGAGCAGGGGCACGAGGAGCGCGACGGCCATGACGCCACGTGAGAGCAAGACACGCACGATCACGATCGAGCCGCTGACCCGCGTCGAGGGCCACGGCAAGGTCTCGATTCACATGAATCAGCAGCACGAGGTGGAGTACGCCCGGCTGCACATCGTCGAGTTCCGGGGATTCGAGCGCTTCATCGTCGGGCGGCCCTACTGGGAGATTCCCGTCATCGTCCAGCGGCTCTGCGGCATCTGTCCCGTGAGCCACCACCTGGCGGCCGCCAAGGCGATGGACCGGATCGTCGGCGGCGAGATGCTGACGCCGACGGCCGAGAAGATGCGCCGGCTGATGCACTACGGCCAGATCTTCCAGAGCCACGCGCTGCACTTCTTCCACCTGTCGAGTCCCGACCTGCTGTTTGGCACCGATGGCACTGCGGCGAGCGGTTTCGAGGCGCCGGTCGAGAAGCGTCACGTGCTGGCCGTGGCGGCCGAGCATCCCGAGCTCGCGACGCAGGCCGTGATGATGCGCAGGTTCGGGCAGGAGGTCATCTTCGCGACGGCGGGGAAGAAGATCCACGGCACGGGCGCCATCCCGGGCGGCGTGAACAAGAACCTCTCGATTGCCGAGCGCGACCGGTTGCTCGCCGAGATCGACCAGATGCTCGTGTGGACGCGCGGCGCCCTGGGGATCGCGCAGTCGTACACGATGGACCACCTGGTCGAGTTGATCCCGTTCGGCTCGTTCGACTCGAACCACCTCTCGATCGTCCGTGCAGACGATGGCGCCCTCGACCTGTACGATGGCGTCCTGCGCGCGATCGACAAGGACGGGCATCGCATCGTTGACGGCATCGACTACCAGCGCTACCTCGAAGTGGTGAACGAAGAGGTGCGGCCCTGGTCGTACATGAAGTTCCCGTTCCTCAAGTCGCTCGGGCCCGAGCATGGGTGGTACCGCGTGGGTCCGCTGGCGCGGGTGAACAACTGCACGTTCATCCCGACAGACGAAGCCGAGGCGGCGCGCAAGGAGTTCATGGCGCTGACGAAGGGGCGGCCCAACAACATCACGATGTGCTACCACTGGGCCCGGATGATCGAGCTGCTGCATGCGATCGAGGTGATTCGCGACCTGCTGCACGACCCCGACCTGCAGGGCGCCGACCTCGTCGTGCAGGGACCCCGGCGCGAAGAGGCCGTGGGCGTCATCGAGGCGCCGCGCGGCACGCTCTTCCACCACTACCGTGTCGATGCGAACGACGCCGTGACGATGTGCAACCTCATCGTCTCGACGACCAACAACAACGAGCCGATGAACCGCGCGGTGACGAAGGTGGCGAAAGACCACTTTTCAGGCAAGGCCGAGATCACCGAGGGCCTGATGAACTACATCGAGGTGGCCGTGCGCGCCTACGACCCGTGCCTGTCGTGCGCCACCCACGCCCAGGGCCGACTGTCGCTGGAAGTGCAACTCGTTGACGCTGCAGGGGAAGTCGTTGCCTTTCGAAAAGCGTAAAATCGGGTCAGACCCTCATCATCCCTGGTTTCCGTCATGACAACGGGCGTTGACACGCGGGTGCTGGTGATTGGGTTCGGGAATCCGGCCCGGGGCGACGATGGGCTCGGGCCGGCGCTCGCGGAGCGACTCCAGGCGTTGTCGCTCGCCGGCGTGACGGTGGAGAGCGACTACCAACTGGTCATCGAACACGCCGCGATGGTGGCGGAATACGACGTGGTGGTCTTTGCGGATGCGGCGCGCGATGCGGGTGACGCGCCGTTCTACCTGCGGGCACTCGAGCCGTCGCACGACACGGGCGGATCGACGCACTCGGTGAGTCCCGGCCAGGTGCTGGCGATCGCGCACGCCTGTTTCGGGAAATCGCCCCGCGCCTACCTGCTCGGCATACGGGCGCATCACCTCGACGACTTCGTCGAGCGCCTGTCGTTCGAGGCGAAAGCCAATCTCGAAGTCGCCCTGCAGGCGCTCGTCGACCTCATCGGCAGGGCGCACGCCACGGCCTGACGGGAATCGCGTTCACTGCATGCCTCGCGCTGTCGCGGGCCCCTCGCGGCGCGCGAACGGGCGCCGCCGCCGCGACTCCCGCGTCAGCGCGCGACAGCAGCTACCGCACCTTCGTCAGCAGGGCCCCCGTCCCCGCACTCCAGACCAGCCCCGGCTCGGCCGTGTACGTGGCGCGTTCGATGACGATCTCCGTGCCCGGCGCACCGAGGCTCTCGACCACCGCGCCAAACGACCCGCTGCCGTTCCCGCCCAGGAACTCAGCCGCCATGTCGACGTTGAACCGGCTCTTGGCCGCCACGGTGTAGGACTTCGCGAGCCCCGGTCCCGTGTCGCCCAGCAACGTCACCCTGACGGTGGCGGCCTCTGTCGTGGGATTGGCGATCAGCAGGTACATGTTCGAGCTCAGCACCTGGGGCACCTCGCCGAAGGCCGCAACCCAGAGCGTGCCGGTCTCTGCGCTGCCGAAGCTGTTGTGGGTCTCGTGCCACGTCGCGAACGTCGGCCCCGGCCACCACAACGAACGCTCGACGATGATCGGGACCGCGTTGAGCGAGGAGAGCGTGGTCGAGAAGGCCACGTTGGCCATCGGATAGGTGAGCCCATCGTCGAAGGTCTCGACGTCGGCCCAGACGTTCGTGCGCGCGTTCGCGCCGACCGTCAGATCGCGCGTGAACGTGCGGCCATCGTCGAGCAGGAACGTGACGCGGATCTCTGCGGGCGTGTCGGTGGGATTGGCGACGAGGATGAACGTGTCGAAGAAGTCGCCCGTGGCCCCTTCGGCGAGGAACCACGACGTGGCCGGCGCCGTGACGCCGGCACTTTCGTGGCCGGCCTCGAACGGGCGTCCCGCAGCACCGTCGCGATACAGCGCGCGCTCGACAATGATGCCTGGGCCGTCGAGGGCCTCGATGACGGCCGCGACATCGGTGTTGTCGAGCAGCGTTGCCGGCCCGCCCGGCGCGTCGAACACCTCCGTGTCGACCCAGATGTTCGAGCGCGAGCGCGCGGGCAGCACGTACGCCTTCTCGAGCGGCGCGCCGGATGGTCGCAGGTAGCGCACGCGCACGTGCACCGGCTGCGCCGACGGATTCTGCAGCAGGTAGAACAGGTTGAAGCCCGAGTGCGTGGCGCCCTCGGCGAAATACCACGTCATGGCCGGCGCGGTGACCGCGCGTTCGGCGTGAGAACCATACGGGCCGCCCGACGGGTTGTCGCGCGGCCAGTCGACCACGCGATCCGCCACGACCAGCGCATCACTCTCGATCATCGTCGAGAACTCCGCGGCCTCCATGTCGACGAGGCTGCCGACATCGACGACCTGTCGTGCCATCGGAGCGACGGCCAATGCGTGCGCGTGGACGACGCCGTCTGACCGCAGGAAGCGCAGTTGAACGTTCGCGGGGGTGGTGCCGGGGTTGGCGACGAACAGGCGTGTGCGGAAGTCCCATGTTGTCGCGCCCTCGGCGAAGTAGCGCGTGAGGGCCGGATCGGCGGCCGGATGCGTCTGGTCGGCGAACTCCTCGGCGTTGGTCTGGCCGTCGCCGTCCCTGTCGCCGGTCGCGCCGTCGACACCTGAGGTCGACGAGGGGTCGAGGCCGAAGCGCGTCTCCCACCGGTCGGGCAGGCCGTCCCCATCCGAGTCGCGCGCGTCGAGATCGAAGACGACGACGAAGCCACCCACCGCCTGCGTCGACGTCGGTGACCCCACGAACACCTCGTCGCGCGTGGCGACGAGCCCGGCGCCGTAGTCGGCGCCCATCTCGATGCCAGTCGGTGTCAGCGCGAGGCCCTGCGTCCACGTCTTGTCGGCGTGTCGATCGAAGCCCATGACGGGAACGGCCGGCCCGGCGTGGTCGGGATGCACACTCCCCACAAAGGCCACGCCATCGCCGAGGGCGACCGACGTGCCGAAGCGCATCGTTGCGTCGCGCCCGGAGGCCGGGAAGAGCGGATAGCTCTGCTCAGGTCCCTGTGGGAGGATGCCCGGCCCCAACACCCACGCCACGCCAGAGGTATCGCGAAATGACGCGGTAGGGGGGGCGGCCGTCGTGTTGCCTGCGAGGACGACCTGGGCGCCGGCAGCGACGCTGTCGGACGCCGATGGCAGGCCGGTGATTGGCAAACCTGCCACGGTTCGGAGCTCGCCGGCCAGCGAGAGCGTCCGGATCACGTCGTCCTCGAGGATGAAGAGGAGGCCCGTCGGATCATGCAGGACCGAGGTGACTGACCTGACGCGCCTGGTCGTCCCGAGCCCGTCGACGACGGCCGGATCCGACGGGGCCGCCGGCACGAGTGACGTCACCACGCCTGCGGGCGTCACCAGGCGTATGGCCAGTCGCTCGGCGATGACGACATTACCGTCTGGTGCCACTGACAACGCAATCGGGCTGAGCCGTGCCGACGCCCCGGTGCCGTCGACCGTGCCTGGCTCGAGGATGCCTCCGGCGATGGTCACCACCTCGTTGCCCGGCTTGAGCGCGCGCAAGGCCGAGCCATCGATGAAGTACAGCGTCGCGCGAGGCGCATCCCAGGCGAGGAACCGCGGCCACCACAGCCGCGCGTTGACGCCGACGCCGTCGGCGGTGCCCGCCACCGTCTGCAGGCCAGCCAGTCGAACGACTGTACCATCGATGCCCACGTGCCGGATCGTGTTGGAGTCTGCGAGATACAGTCCGGTGCCTCCATCCGACACGGGGCTGAGGATGGCACCAAAACCTGCGTCGATGCCGATTCCGTCGGTATACGACTTGGTGGCATCGCCTGCGAGGAACGACTCGGTGCCATCGAGCGCGCGCGAGTGGATCTGCCTCTCGGTGTAGCGAAACGCACGCCGACCGTTCACCCAGGTGTACGAGGCGCCCGCCGAAACGAACGATTCGACGAGGGCCACGCGGCCTTCTGCGGTGACCGACCTGAGCGAGTCGTACCACGCGTGTCCGACGCCGCCAGCGGCGGTGGCGACCAACGAGCCTCCTGGGGGCACATAGACGTTGAAGCCTGTCCCCTCGGTCTCGCCCGACGGGGTTCGCGCCGGGTAGTGCGTGGCGGTCCACAGCCAGGGGCCGCGACCGACGGGCAGGGTGAACTCGCGGACCTCGCCGGCGACGGTGATCAGGAGTCGAGGTACGACCACGTCGTCCGACAGGACCAGGGCCCGGCCGAACCTGAAGGAGTCCTGCCGCTCACGCGGGCGGTATTCCGGGTAGAGACGTTGGTCGAGTGAACCCCGGAAGACGTAGACGGCCCCGGCATCCGACTGCAGACCGTAGGGCCCACTGGTCGTGTCGGTGCCGGGCGCACCGACGAACACGGTGCCGCGAATCGCCACCGTGGCACCGAACGCGTCGCCCGGGCCGATCAGCGACGCCCCAGGGTCGGTCGCAGGCACGAACGGTTGCAGGCGTCGCGCGAGCGACCACGTGGTGCCACTGCGCGCGAACTGATACGCCGCGCCACGGTCGACCATGGTGCCGATATGCGCGCCGGCGTCGTTCGTGACGACGTCGTCGCCTGGTGCGCCGACGACCGCGCCCGCATCGTCGATACTCACGGACGTCCCGAACGCGTCGCCTGGCCGCAATGTCACAGGCGCCAGCTTCGCCTCGAACATCCAGGTGCCGTCCTTGCGCAGGAACACGTAGGCGGCGCCAGCGTCGACGCCACGCTCGTCGTCACCGGGGGCGCCGACGATCAGACGCGTTCCCCATGCGGCGACGGCGCTGCCGAAGGCGTCGCCGGGATCGCGATCGCCATCGTGTTGTTGCAGGATGGCCGACTGGGGAAGTGACTGGGGCTGGGCCGCCGCCCGCCGCGGCGTGACTGATGCCAGGAGGCAGGAGAGGGCCGCGACGATCAGGGGCAAGGAACTGACGCGCATGTGACGACACATCGGGGGCGTCCTTGCCGACGCGATGAGCGCGGGTCCCCGTGACGGGTGCTCACGCGCCGACAGTG
Source organism: Acidobacteriota bacterium (assembly GCA_016789685.1). Taxonomy (GTDB): domain Bacteria; phylum Acidobacteriota; class Vicinamibacteria; order Vicinamibacterales; family JAFNAJ01; genus JAEUQQ01. The sequence continues at coordinate 9,271 of JAEUQQ010000354.1, forward strand.
CGATGACCCCGGGAGGCTCAGGTCACCGCCACGTCAGTCTACGCCAAGCCGAGTCAGTACGACGTCAATATCAGCCGTTCACGAAGGCCGATGTCAGCCCCCCTGCCCACTGGAACCAGCCCACAGGCGTGGCCGAATCTCACGGCACGGTGATCGAATGTGTCGAGTGGAGCCGCACTTCTCGAGGGGGGCGAGAGTGAGGTGATCGCACCGGCCGGGAGTCCACGCACGCCCCTTCACTCATCGTCACACGTGCTGGTCGCTTCCGTTCGAGCAGGCGCGCCGGAGGGCCTCGTCGTCAGAGGCGTGAACCTCCGTCGCCGCGTCGCCAGCGACGGGTGGCCACCTGGAAGCCCTGCTAGCGGTCGATCCAGTCATCGACAAGGAAGCCGACGGCCTGGCCGTAGTCGTCGGGACGGCAGTCGCGGCATTCGAGATCGATGGTCGCCGAAACGGTGCCCGACTCGACGTCGACCAGGCGAAGCGCGAGCGTGGTGATCGAACCTGCCGATTGCAGCGTGCCAAAGACCAGGAAGCGCGCGTTTGCCAGTTTCCCAAGTTCCGCGGCCGATCGCGAATCGGTGAGCCCAAGGTTCTGGAACTGCGCCTCCTGCAGCAGTTCCTTGATCCGCTGTCGCTCCACCAGGCGCAGCCCGTGTCCTGCCAACTTCACCATCAAGGTTCCGTCGAGCAGGTCCTTGACCTCTGCGGGGGCCGAGAAGCCGATGACAGCCACGTCGCCCACAGCATCAGGTGAGAGTGGCGTGCCCTTGCGTGCGGTGAACTCCGCGATGGAGTACGGATTGCTGCTGGCGTGCCGACGGACCGTCCAGTCGGCACTCGGCGCCTCAGCGGCATAGGTTGTCGTCCCCACACGGTATCCAGACGCGTGCAACGCCACCTCGGCGCGTCGCTCGACGACCAACTGGTGTTCCATCGCTCCGCTTCGCGTGTTGTACGCGCGCACCTCTCGACGGCGCAGCTGCAGCTCCTCGCCCACCATCCAGAGGTAGTCGCCTGCCAGGCTGAGGCCGATGTCTCCGGGTTTGAACGGTCCAAGATCGATGGCCTTGATCTCGTCACCACTCTTCGGATTCCTGAGTGAGACCGTGTACTGACGCTGGACCTGGTCGGGCCTGAGGCTTCCTGGTGAGAAGAGGGTACCTACACCAAGAGACTCGGTTCCCACTAGAATCGCCAACTGCGAGTGCTGCGCGTTCTCGTTCGCGAGCAGTACGCGCGTTTCCCGTCCCGTCGCTACCGGTCGCGCCCAGAGTTCCTCACCGCCCGCGGTGCGGGAGAGTGTGTCGCCGGTGACAATGTACGTGTTCTCCCCCGTCTGGTCCCTGAACTGGCAGCGCGGCTTCGGGGCGCACGCTGTCGCACCGCGAGGCGAATCCGTGGTCGTCGGCGCAACGCGGAGGGGCTGCGCCACGGACGACGAGAGAGCGAGAGTCACCAGCAGCGCCGCGGCGAGGCCCTCTTGGAGGCCCCGTACCGCGCGGCGTGGCAACAATGACTCAGTCCGCGGACACCGCATGCTCGCTCTGCCGGGATGGTGGCGACCGCGAGGAGGCGTCGTGACCATCAGAACTGGATCCGGAAGCCAATCTGCGTCGTGAACAACCCCAGTTCACCGAAGTTCGCGAGCGCCTGCCCGTATCCGCCCTCAACGAAGAGCGCCACGTTGTCTCGCACGAGTGTCTGCAGCCCGGCCCGACCGAAGACCGATCCCTTGTCCTTGCTGCCTTCTCCACGATTGTTCACCTGAATGAAGTAGTCGGCCCCAGCGTAGAAGCTTCCCGTGCTGCCGGGTGACGCGTACCAGAGAAGGCCGGTCAGGAGGTTCACCGTGGGCGCGTTGAAGCTTCCTTCGTCTTGTTCGTCTTCGCCGATCGTGAAGTTGCCCGAGATGATCGTCCCGACCTTGAGGACCACCGAGTCAGAGACGAACTTGCCGATATCCATGGTTGCGTTGAAGTTGGCGTCGAAATACGAGTCCTCGACCGTGTCCGTGCCGATGAGTTGGCCCCGGCTGTTGTAGATCGGGGTGCTATGCACCACGCTCCGCTCGGTACCCAGCATGAAGAGCCCGAAGCTCATCTGCGTCGCGCCTTGTCGGCCGATACTCCGGGGCGGTTCCTGCGCCGCGGCGAGGGAAGGTGCGACGGCCAGGATGACGGTAGCGAAGACGAGCCGTGTACGCATTGGACAACTCCGATGAGAAGGGCTGGACGGCCTGCGAGGTGGCGACGGAAGGTGGACGGCGACGCGGACTACCGGAGACGTGTCTCGATTTCCTTGACGAGACGCTCGCCGGTGATGCTGATGCGGACGCGGTACTTGATCGAATTGGGGTCGTAGCCGGCGTAGTCGATGCCGTAGCCCTGAACGAGGGCATTCACGCTCGTCTCGACCATGGTGCGGATGTCCTGGTTGTTGTGGATCGTCGTGTTCCCGCGCACGGTCGTCTGCACCTTCTGCGCGAGGTCGGCTTGCGCGAGCGACAGGGCACCCTGCCGCGCCAGACCTTCGTTCGCGTGTTCGAAGATCCCCTCGCCAGCGAGAACCGCCGTATCGAAGACGCGATGCAGGTCCGACACCACCTGACCGTTCCGCGTCTCGGTGCGCTGCGTCACCTGTCCGCCGGGGGTGTACACGGTCGTCGTGCTGGCCCCGGACGACGCGCAGGCCTGTGCCAGCCAGCAGAGGCCAAGCACCGGGATTGCGTTACGCCTGATCATCATGTGTGCTCCTTGGTGGCGGCGCCCCTTCACCGGGGCAGCAGCGTGAAGGTCGTCTCGAACTTCGTCGACGATTCGAGGCGGCAGGTGCGTGCCTGCGCCGTTCCCGCGCATGCACCAATCAGTTCCTCGACACTCGGCACCACGTAGCCCGAGAGCAGATCGAGTTCAAGCGTGGGACGCGTGCTTGTCGGCACCGTGACGAAGCGCACCACGTCAACGCCCGGCACGGCCTCGAAGGATGCCTTGACCTGCTGCGCCGTCTCGAGCGTTGCCGAGCGCACGACGACGCGGGTCACGCGCGGCTGCGACGAGAGGATCGCCGGAATCTTCCATGCAAGCGCGCCCGCCAGTTCCGCCGCCACCGCGTCGAGGGTCATCGACACGGCTCCAAGGGCGCTCGGATGCGCCTTGGTGACCGTGCGGTGGAACGCGTCGACGACGGCGCCGTTCGACGCCACCAGCGCACGCGCAGAGGCAGCTGTCGTCGCCGAGATGAACGCAACGCCCTGCGGCGCGACCCGCTGGGTCGACACGCGGATCAGCCCGCTCAACACCAGGTCGGCACCGATGGCACGAGCGACCGTCGTGCCCTGTGTCGTAACCCCGCGGCGTGCCGCCTCGACCTGCGCCGGAGCTACCCTGGGGTCTCCCACGAGTTCATCGGACGTGATCGCCTGGTAGCCGTAGCGGGCCAGCGCCTGCGCCACGGCCGCCTCCGCAGCGCGGAGGCTGCCATCCGCGGTCGGGGCAGTCCCCAGGGCGGTCAGCCCCGGCGTGCCCGCACGTACCGTTGTGCCTTTGCGTTGTTCGACGAGCAGGTGCCCGGCATCGCCGGAGACCTCGAGGACTTCGGTGTCCTGCAGGGCGGGGAGTTCGGCGTCGGGCAGCAGTACGAGCACCGTCGGACGGCCGATGAGATCCAGGTAGAGGCGTAAGCCTTCGACGTCGTCGTCGCTGCCAAGGTCGCGGGCGGCCACGACGGCGCGAATCGACACCTCGTATCGATGCACGTCGCCATTCGTCACGAGGCGCTCGCCGAGGATGTCGTAGCTCCTGACGAAGCCCCGGCTCCGTGCGGCGACGATGTCGCTCACCGTCTTGACGTCGCGGACGACGGTAAGTCGGCCGACCTCGACGCCAGACGCCTGTCCAACCGCCTCCGCGTAGGCGGCCTGGAGCGCCGCGCGTCGTGCCGCATCGACGTTGCCTCCGAAGACCGTTGCCGACCCTGAGGCGACGACCGTGCTGCTCGCGCCCGCGTCTGCTTCCCGCGGAACTACCTGGCCTCCGGCAGGCGGAGTGGAGCCAGGCGTTGCGACGCCCGGCGCCGGCGCCCGCTGGGGTTGCGGCAAGGGAGTGACCTGCACGCCATCGCGTGCGAAGGCGCGCCCTCCGGCGCCCACCGTCATCGCCAGGAGGAGGATGGCCGGCCACGTGGCGACATCGTGGGCAGGAGCTTGACGGCTGGGGAGGTCAAGGGGAGCGTCCATCGGCGTCCGCGGGCGAGACTCTGTCGCGGCGCAGCCAGCCCATCCAAGCGCCATTTGGCGCCACGGTGCGCCATGGCGGGCCTTGGCCGAGAGTGGCGGAGTGTGGCGTCTGTGTGGCGTGCCGCGCCGGCGGCCGACAGTAGACAACGCGACACCACACCACCCGCGTGCCCGACGATTGCGGGGCGGCGACGCCTGTTGAAGGGCCAGGCAGGGAGGTCCGAGGTGTGGGGAAGCCGGGTGAGCGTGGCATTCCCCCGCGACCAGACAGACCAGGCAGACTGACGACCGATCCGACATTGGCTGGCCCGCTTGCGCAGCGCTGCGAATGCGGGCCGTGCCGTTCAGGAGCGCAGGTTGCGCGCGCACTCGCCGCTCGCGCATGATGATGGGCCATGTCGCACGAACGAGGAGCGCGGGTCGTCTATTCCACCGACGCGGGACGCGTGTGTCCGGGGTGCGGATGGCCCCAGCGTGACTGCAAGTGCTCGAGCCAGCGGGCGGCGGCAGAGCCCGTGCCGTCGAAGGTGGTGGCGAAGCTGCGGATGGAGAAGGCGGGACGCGGCGGAAAGACCGTCACGGTCGTCTACGACCTCCCACGCAACGAGGCGTTCCTCAAGGCCCTCTGCCAGGATCTGAAGAAGGCGTGCGGGTCGGGCGGCACGGTTGGCGACGGCACGGTCGAGATCCAGGGCGAGCACCGCGAGCGCCTGCGCGCCGTGCTCGCGGCCCGTGGCTGCACGGTGAAGGGCTGAGGGGCCGGTGGCGCTGACGGCGACGATCTACAACTTCGACATCGATCTCAACGACAGCGATCGCGGGGTGTACGAGACGCTGGCACTGCGCGTGGCCTGTCATCCGTCAGAGGCCGACGACTACCTGGTGGCACGGGTGCTGGCGTTTGGCCTCGAGTACACCGAGCGCCTCGAGTTCTCGCGCGGCCTCTCGGATCCCGACGAGCCGACCATTGCGGCGCGCGACCTGACGGGGGCGCTTCGCGTGTGGGTCGAGATCGGGGCGCCCGATGCGGCGCGCCTGCACAAGGCCTCGAAGGCGTCACCGCGGGTGGCGGTCTACACGCACAAGGACGTGGGGCAGTGGCTCGCACGCCTCGAGGGTGCGCGCATCCACCGCGCCGAGGCGATCGAGGTCTGGTCGTTCGATCGTGCCTTCCTCGGTGCGCTCGTCAGTCGCCTCGAACGCCGCATGGCGTTCGGCCTGTCGGTCAGCGACCGCGAACTCTATGTCTCGATCGGCAGCGACACGCTGACCGGCCCACTGACGCGCCACGTACTGCCCTGAGCAGGCTGGGGAGGCCGTGGCGCGGCCAGGGGCACGGCCCCGAAGGCCGGCGTAACGTCAGCCGGCCCCCGGGAATGCCTGGATCACACGTAGTCGCGATACTGCGGGTGGTAGACCGTCGCCTGGACCAGCGTCGCGAGGTCCTGCGGCCTGGCGAGACGCGTGAGCCCGCGCGCGAACGCGACCTCGGCGACGGCAACGGCGATGGCGGCCGACACTTCGCGAATCCGGTTGAGATCCGGGTAGACGCGTCCGAGCGCCACGTCGCCGTCGGTCACCATCGACGACAGCGTCTTGGCGGCGACGTAGAACATCTCATCGGTGACACGCGACGCTTCGCTGGCCAGCACGCCAAGCCCGACGCCGGGGAAGATGTAGCTGTTGTTCCCCTGCCCGGGCACGTGCGTCGTGCCGTTGAGGGTCACGGGCGCAAACGGGCTGCCGCTGGCGAACACGGCGCGGCCGTCGGTCCAGGTGTAGGCCTGTTCGGCCGTGCACTCGGCCTTCGACGTGGGGTTCGACAGCGCGAAGATCACGGGGCGCGCGTTGAGCCGGCCCATGGCGCGCACCACGTCTTCGGTGAACGTCTGCGGCATGCCCGACACGCCGATGAGCGCGGTGGGCTTGACGATCTCGATGGCCTCGAGCAGCGTCGCGGCCGGCGCGTGATCGTGCGCGAAGCGCAGCTTGTGCTCGGCGAGATCGGTGCGGCTCCTGACCACGAGCCCCTTCGAGTCGACGAACCAGCAGTTGCGCCGCGCCACGTCCTCGGCCACGCCCGCCGACATCATCGCCGAGACGATGAGGTCGCCGATGCCGATGCCCGCCTCGCCGGCCCCCAGGAACAGGACGCGCTCGTCGGCCAGCGCGTGCCCGGTGATCCGTTCTGACGAGAGCAGCCCCGACAACGTGACGCCCGCGGTGCCCTGGATGTCGTCGTTGAAAGTGCAGACGCGGTGGCGGTACTCGTGCAGCAGGCGGAACGCGTTGCTGTTGCCGAAGTCCTCGAACTGGATGCAGGCCTTCGGGAACATCTCCTGCACGCTCGTCACGAACTCCTCGACGAGCGCGTCGAACTCCGGCCCCCGCAGGCGCGGCTGCGGCGTGCCGATGTAGAGCGGGTCATCGAGCAGCGACTGGTTGTTGGTGCCCACGTCGAGCATCACCGGCAGGCACTGCGCGGGCGGAACGCCGGCGCACGCGGTGTACAGCGAGAGCTTGCCCACGGGAATGCCCATGCCGTTGGCGCCGAGATCGCCGAGGCCGAGGATGCGCTCGCCGTCGGTGATGACGATCACCCTGACATCGTCGTGCGGCCAGTTCTGGAGGATCGCGCGAATCCGCCCCTTGTCCTTGCGCGTGATGTACAGGCCCCGCGGACGCCTGAAGATGTGCCCGTAGCGCTGGCACGCGAGGCCCACGGTCGGCGTGTAGATGATCGGCATCATTTCCTCGAGGTGCTCGAGGATGAGCCGGTAGAACAGCGCTTCGTTCCGCTCCTGCAGCGAGACGAGGTAGATGTACTTCTCGAGGTCGTCGGCCTTCCGCTTGTAGCTCTCGTACACGCGCATGAGCTGCTGCTCCTGCGTGTTGACGTACGGCGGCACCAGGCCGCGCAGGCCGAGGGCGTCGCGCTCGGCGTCGGTGAAGGCCGTGCCCTTGTTCAGCAGCGGGTCGTGAAGGAGGTCGACGCCGCGCTTGCCGTGCAGGTGCAATGACTGTGTCACAACGGACTCCTAGGAAGAGGCCACGGACGAGAAGACGGCGGCGGCCATCGCGCTGGCGCGCCCGGCGCAGTGTAGTCCCCTCGTCGGCGGCATGTCACATCCAGCCCTACTTGATGCCCATCTCCTCGACCAGGTGGCGCGCGCCGTCCACGTCAGACATGTTCCACAGCAGGTACCGGCTGTCGACGTGGATCGATCGCGTCTTGACGGGGTCGAACAGGAAGTTCGACGCGACGGTGTCGTACGTGCCGTCGAACAGCAACCCGACGAACTCGCCCCTGGCGTTGAGCGTTGGCGAGCCCGAGTTCCCGCCGGTCGTGTCGACGGTCGAGAGGAAGTTCACCGGCACGTCGCCCATCGGCGCGTAGGCGAACGGCGTCGTCTTGCCCGCGCGCAGCGCGGCGATCGCGTCGAGTTGCGCCTTCGGGGCGTTGAAATCACCAGACCCGACGTGCTTCTCGACGATGCCGGCCAGGGTCGTGTGCGAGGTGTAGAAGAGGCCGTCCTTGGCGGCGACACCCTTCACCTGCCCGAAGGTCACCCGCAGCGTGCTGTTGGCGTCGGGCGCGACGAGGCCGCCCGCCTGCGCCAGCACTGCCTCCATGTAGCGGGGCCGCAGCCGTGCGTAGGCACCCGCGCGTTCCTTCGCGGCCTCGCGGTTGGCATCGAGCATCGGTGTCAGCGCCCGTGCGAGTGCGAGGAACGGGTCGCCCGCGGCGTCGAGCTCGGCCGTCGTCTTTTCGAGCCAGCCGAGTCGCGCGTCACGGTCGCCGATGCGCGTCTTCGCGTAGAGACCGTCGAGCCAGCTGTCGATGGCGCGATGACGATCGGCCGCGGCCTGTCCGGCGGTGAGGCCGATGGCCGTGTCGATCGCCGGGATGCGCTGGTCGGCGGGCAGGGCAGCGGCCAGGCCGAGTGCCCAGCGGAACAGCGCGCGGTCGACCGCGGGATCCAGGCTGCGCTGCGCACGATCCTGGCCCTCGCGGATGCGCGTCCAGTCGCGTTCCTGGAATCCGGCCTCGCGCTCGACGTCGCTCGTCTTCGCCCGTTCAGAGGCGAGACGGTAGATGGTCTGCGCCGCCGAGAGGTACGACGAGGCCGATGACAGGTTGCCGAGCACCGCGTTGCGCTCGCGCGTCTTCTCGCCGCCGGCCTGCAGCGCCCGCAGCGCAGGCATCACGTCGCCGTACTTCGCCTGCCGCGCGGCGTCGGCCGCGATCCAGGCCAGGAGCGCGTCTTCGTTCGCGCGCTTGCGCTCGAGCGAGCCGCCCTTGACCAGGCCTTCGTGCATCCCCCGCTGGTTCGTGAGCCCGTTGTTCAGGCCCTGCACCCGCCCGGCCACCTTGATCGAGAGATCCGGCTGCTGCTTCACGAGCGCGTCGATGACGGCGAGTTGCTCGGTCGCCAGGCGAATCGATCGCGGGAACGACCACTCGGTGGTCTCCTTCACCTCCGCATACGTCTGGTGACGCTGCGTCCGGCCCGGGTAGCCGACCACGAACACGAGCTCGTCGGGATTCGCGCCCTTCGCCGAGACCTTGAGGAAGTGCTTCGGCTTATAGGGCACGTTCTCCTTCGCATACGGCGCCGGCGTGCCGTCTGGGCCGACGTAGGCGCGCAGGAAGCTCCAGTCGCCCGTGTGCCGCGGCCACCGCCAGTTGTCGGTCTCGCCGCCAAACACGCCGATGCCTTCGGCCGGGGCGTACACGAGCCGCACGTCCTTGATTTCGAGCTGGGCGATCTCGAAGTACTTCAGGCCCTCGAAGTAGCTCGCGACCGTGCACCGGTTGCCTGACTTCTCGCACGCGGCGACGCGTTCCTTCACGCGACGGTCGATGAGGTCGTAGCGTTGCCGGTCGGTCGCGCCGGCCGGCAGGCTGCCGGTGATGGCCTCGGTCACTTCGGTCACCGACGTGGTCACCCACACGCGCGAGCCTGGCCCGTTGGGCAGTTCGTCGGCGCGCGTCTTCGCGAGGTAGCCATCCACGAGCAGGTTGCGCTGCGGTGTCGAGTTGAACTGCAGGCCCCCGGTCACGCAGTGGTGATTGGTGGCGATCAGGGCGTCGGGCGACACGAACGAGGCGGTGCACCCGCCGAGTGACACGATGGCCCCCATCGGGTGGCCGGTGAGGTCCGCGAAGCCCGACACGTCACCCGTGAAACCGAGTGCCGAGAGCCTGGCGGCGAGTTGGGGGATCTGCTGCGGCATCCACATGCCCTCGTCGGCGCGCAGGCCGGCGGGGATGCTCAGTGCCACGGCGAGGAACAGGGCCGAACGGCGACAACACGACATGGAATGAGTGCTCCTTGAGGGGACCCGGGACGCACGGCAAACGCCCCCGACACGGGGGAAGCACCCGGTGGACGACCGGGTGCGGCATGATGCTGACAAGAATACGCCGCCCGCGAGCGCCGATGGCGACGAAAATGTCGTCGCCGCCAGCGGTCGCTGGCCGTGCGAATGTCGCAGAACGGCGACCGCGTGGGTCGTGTTGGGGGGCTCGGGCGCCGCCCGCACGTCCGGGCGGCCCCGGCGTCCCGACGGGGCGAGCGCCGTCACCGGGCGCCCACCACGGTGACGCGCGGCGTGGGATACTACGCCGTCATGCCCCGCCGTTGCCTGTGCCCGTACGGCCGCGTGCGACCCGAGCGCGAGTGGCGCGTCACGCGGATCAGCTGGATGTTCGCGGTCGTCGTCGTGCTGACCTCGGCCGCGGCGGCACAGCCCGCCGAGTCACAGGCGCCCGCGGCGCAGGTGTCGGCGCTGAACGTCGAATCGAAGCGCCTGTCGGAGATCGAACCCGATCGGGCCATGGATCTCGCGCGTTCGGCGCTCGACGGCGCACGACAGCTCGGCCTCGCCCTCGAGGAAGCCGAGGCACTGCACAACGTGGCCGTCGCGTACCGGGCCCTCGGTGTCTTCGATTTCGCGAGTGACGCGGCTCGCGAATCGGCCGAGGGCTTCGCCCGGGCCGGCAACGCGCACGGCGAGGCCCAGGCCTACAACACGCTCGGCCTCATCGCGCTCGATCGCGCCGAATACGACCGGGCGCTCGAGTACCACCTGCGCGCGCTCGCGATCCGTGAGCGGGCCGGCGATCGCGAGGGATTGGGGTACTCGTACAACAACATCGGCAACATCTACCGGGCTACCGGCAACTACGAGAAGGCGCTCGAGTACCACCGCCAGGGGCTGGCCATCAAGATTCAGCTGGGCAACAAGCCCAGTGAAGCGTTCTCGCACCACAACATCGGCCGTGTCTACCAGGACATGGGCGACAGCCCGCGTGCGCTCGAGTCGTATCGCAAGGGCCTGGCCCTGCGCGAGGCGCTCGGCGACCGGTACGGCGTGGCCGCGTCGCTCAACAGCATCGGGCAGGTCGAGGAGGCCTCGAACCCGCGCGCGGCCCTCGCGACCTACGAACGCGCGCTCGGCATCCGGCGTGCGATGGGCGACTGGCGCGGTGAAGCCGAGACGTTCAACAACATCGGCCATGTCTACCGGAGGCTGGGCGACACGTCGCGCGCGATGGACGCGCTGACGAGTGCGCTGGCGGTCACCGAGAAACGCGAAGCACCGGTCACGCGCGTCGCCACGCTCAAGCACCTCTCAGAGACCGAAGACGCGGCCGGCAACGCGCGGGCGGCCCTCGCGTGGTTCCGCGAGTACGTGGCGCTCAAGGACACGCTGTTCAACCAGGAGAGTCTCGAGCGCACCGCTCGACTGCAGGCGGCGCACGAAAGCGAGCGCCGCGAGGCGCAGATCACCATCCTCGAGCAGGAAGGCCAGCTCGCCGAGGCGGCCCTCAACCGCGAAGCCGTGGTGCGCTGGGCCCTGATTGCCGTCCTGGCGCTCGTCGTGCTCAGCCTGGCGACGCTCTACGCGCGCTTCCGCTTCAAGCAGCAGTCAGAGGCACGGCTGCGCAGCCAGGCTGCGGCGCTGGCCGAAGCGCTCGACCGCGCGCGCACCCTGCGCGGGCTGCTCCCGATCTGTGCGTCGTGCAAGAAGATCCGCGACGACAACGGCTACTGGACGCAGGTCGAGGCCTACGTGCGTGCGCACTCCGAGGCCGAGTTCACCCACAGCCTCTGCCCCGACTGCACCGACCAGCTCTATCCCGAACTGGCGACGAGCGAAGGCACCGCTCCGGTACGGTGAGGTGCCCTCGCGTGCGAGCGCAGGCGCAGGATGCCGGTCGGGGTCAGTTCACCTCTTCGGCCTTCGGCGTTGCCGGCGTGCTCGCGGGCAGGGCCGGCGGCGCGATGTACGCCGGATCGATGTCGCCCGTCAGCACCTTGAGGAACGTCACGATCTGCGCGACCTGGGCGTCGGTCAGCGCGCGTCCGAGCTGGTACTCGGCCATGTCCTTGACCGCCTGCGCCAGCCCCGTCGTGCCGCCGTCGTGGAAGTACGGCCCGGTCTTGTCGATGTTGCGCAGTGACGGCACCTTGAAGCTGGCCTTGTCGACCGCCTCGCGCGTGACCTGCATCCGCCCGGTGTCGGCATCGCGCGGGAAGGGTTTCACGAGGCCGAGCCGCTGGTAGACGGTGCCGCCGAGCAGTGCACCGTGGTGGCACGTCTGGCAGCCGGCCGCGACGAACGCCTTGAACCCCGCGACCTCGTCGGACGTCAGCGCCGACGTGTCACCGCGCAATAGCTTGTCCCAGCGCGAGGGCGTCATGAGGCGGCGTTCGAATGCCCCGATGGCCGTGGCCATGTTGTCGTAGGTCACCGGCGCCTTGTCACCCGGGAAGGCACGACCGAAGCGCTCCACGTACTCGGGCATCGACGTCAGGACGGCGACGACCGTCGCCTCGCCGGGCATCGCCATCTCGACCGGGTTCAGGATCGGGCCCTTGGCCTGCGCCTCGACGTCGTGGGCGCGTCCGTCCCAGAACTGCGCGAAGTGCGCCGCGGCGTTGTAGACGGTCGGCGCGTTGCGCGAGCCGCGTTGCCCCTTGTGGCCTTCGGAGGTGGGGAGGCCGTCGACACCGTACTTCGCAAGATCGTGACACGTGTTGCACGAGATCTTCTGGTTCTTCGACAGGCGCGGCTCGAAGTACAGCATGCGCCCGAGATCCACGAGCTCGGCCGACGGCGCGCCCTCGGCGGCCGCCACCACGTCTGGCAGTGGCGCAAACAACGCGAGGTCGGCGGGATCGATGGCGACCGGCTGCGCCGACGGCGGCAGCGGGCGGGTGTCTTTCTCGCAGCCGCCCGCGAGGGCGGCAATCGCGAGGGCGAGCGACAGGGGCAGGACGGCAGGCGTACGCATCGACTCCTCCAGGGCAGACGTGGAGCTGGCGATGCGTCGGGACGGCCCGCGAGTGATGAATTGGGCCGCTGGCCAGCCCCGTGATGGAGCATACTCCCTTCGACGGTGGCGCCGGAAGGTGCAGGGCGGCGTTCGCGCCGTGCCCTGTTGCATTGACCGCGCGCACCTCGCCTCCGCCTGGCATCGTCGTGTCGTCTCGCCCTTCCGACTCCGCGTCACTCCCGCCGCCGACTCCCCAGCCGGTCGTCGACGCAGACAGCGTGCGCCGTACGCTGGCCGACATCCTCGCGTCGCCAGCGTTCCAGTCATCCGAGCGCCTGCGGACCTTCCTCGAGTTCATCGTCGACGAGACGCTCGAGGGCCGAGGCGGTGCCCTCAAGGAATTCACGATCGGCTCCGAGGTGTGCCAGCGTGGCGCCGACTACGACCCACGCGTCGATCCCGTCGTGCGCGTCGAGGCGCGGCGGCTGCGCGCGCGCCTCGCCGACTACTACGACGGCCCGGGGCGCACCGCCGCGGTGCGCATCGAGATTCCGAAGGGGGCCTACGTCCCCGTATTCCACGTCCTGGCGTCCACTGCTGGCGCGGAGGTGGCAGCCCCGGCACGCCCCGCCGACGTGACGCCGACCGCACACTCCCGCCGACGCGGCGGCCTGCGGCGAGGGCGAGTCGTGCTGGCCGCGGCCGGCGCCAGCCTGGTGCTCGCCATCGTCTGGGTGCTGTCGTGGCGCGCGACCGGATCGCCCGTCGCCGCGCCGCAGGGCATCGCCGTGATCCCGTTCACCAATGCAAGCGCCGAGCCCTCCAACGAGTTCGTGGCGTTCGGACTGACCGAAGACGTCACGGCGCACCTCGTGCGCATCGACGGTCTCCGCGTGGTCTCGCGATCATCCACCGAACGATTCCGCGGCCCGCACGACGCCGCCGACGTTGCGCGCCAGCTCCGCGTCAGGTACCTGCTCGAAGGCAGCGTCCGTCGTGCCGCCGCGCGCCTGCGCGTCACCGCACAACTCGTCGATGCGGCGACCGGCGCCACGGTCTGGGGCGAGGCCTTCGACCGCGACGCGGGAGACGTCTTCGGCGTACAGGACGAACTCACCGAAGCCATCGCTGCCGCCCTCGTCTCGCGGCTGGCGCTCGCGCAGCCTGCGCCGCGGCGCCCACGGCGCCCGGCCATCGACCGCGAGGCGTACGCGCAGTTCCTCGAAGGACAGTACCTGAACCAGACGGCCGTGAGCCCCGGGGGACGCGCCGAGGCCGTCGCGTTGCTCGAAGCGTCGATCGCACGCGATGCGCGGCATGCCCCGGCGCACCTCGAACTCGCGGCCGCCCGGGCCACCGAGGCGCTGGCCGAGGTGTCGCCGCCGATGCCGATCGTGCGGGCGGCGCAGGCGTCGATCGCGCGGGCGCTCGCGCTCGACCCGTCGTCGGCCGAAGGGCTGGCGCTGCGCGCCTGGCTCACGTTCTTCGTGTCGTGGGACTGGAACGGGGCCGAGCAGGCGTTCCGCGAGGCGCTGCGGCTCAACGCGTCGTCGCCGACGGCGCACCATCGCTACGCGCTGTTGCTGATGACGGCGCGACGTTTCGACGAGGCGATTGCGCACGCCGACCAGGCGCTCGATCTCGATCCGCTGTCACACCGCGTGGCCACGAACCGGGCGGTGGTGCTGCTGTGCGCGGGTCGGCCCGCGGATGCCGAACGGCAGGCGCGCGCGGCACTTGAACTGTCACCGGGATACGCCCTGGCGCACGTGATCCTCGGATCGAGCCTGGCCGCGCAGGCGAAGTGGCGCGACGCCGAGGCGGCGTACCGCGCCGCGCTGGCGGTGCACCCGCGCGATCCCGACGCCCGCGCCAGCCTGGCGCGGTTGCTCGCGCTGACGAACCGCGGAGGCGACGCCCGCGCCATCCTGGCGTCGTTCGACGAGGGCGACACGCCGGCGGCCTCGCGCTACCAGCGGGCGTTCGTCCTGGCCGCGCTCGGCGAGGCGGATGGTGCGCTGGCGCTCCTCGACGAGGCGATCGCCGCCCACGAGACCGAACTCGTCTACCTTGCGGTGGATCCCCTGTTCGATCCGCTGCGGCACGACCCGCGACTCGCCGAGCGCCTCGCGAGGGTGGCGGCGCCCGTGCGTTGAGCACCACGAACTGCACGATCGGGTGGCCGTACACGATCGGGGCCGCACGATCGCGTGCGGCCCCGGTCGAGCCATCGTGAACGCCCGCTGCCTCAGTTCGAGGCGGGCACCTTTGGCGTGATGCCCATCTGCTGGAACAGGAACGCGTAGAGGTCGGCGTTGGTCTCGAGCGTCTTCGTCACGTTGCTCGCGCCGTGGCCCGAGACGGTCTCGATGCGGATCAGCACCGGGCGTTCGGGGCTCGCGGCCTTCTGCAGCGTCGCCGCGTACTTGAACGAGTGCGCCGGCACCACGCGGTCGTCGTGGTCGGCGGTCGTGATCAGCGTCGACGGATACCGCGCGCCGGTCCTGATGTTGTGCAGCGGCGAGTAGGCGCGCAGCGCCTTGAACTCCTCGGCGTTGTCGCTCGACCCGTAGTCGGCCACCCAGTTCCAGCCGATCGTGAACTTGTGGAACCGCAGCATGTCCATCACGCCGACCTGCGGGAACGCCACCCTGAACAGGTCGGGCCGCTGGTTGATCACCGCACCGACCAGCAGGCCGCCGTTCGAGCCACCCTGCACGGCGAGGCGCTCGCTCGTCGTGTACTTGTTGGCGATGAGCCACTCGGCCGCCGCGATGCAGTCGTCGAAGACGTTCTGCTTCTTCAGCTTCGTGCCGGCCTCGTGCCACCGTTCGCCGTACTCGCCGCCGCCACGAAGGTTGGCGACCGCATAGACCACGCCCTGTTCGAGCAGCGCGATGCGCGAGGGGCTGAATGACGGCGTCTGCGAGATGTTGAAGCCGCCGTACCCGTAGAGCACCGTCGGGTTGGTGCCGTCGAGGGCGACGCCCTTGCGGTGCACGACGAACATCGGGACCTTCGTGCCGTCCTTGCTCGTGTAGAACACCTGCCGGGTCTCGAAGCGGCTCGGGTCGTACCCCTTGATCTCCGGCGCCCTGAACACGGTGCTCTTCTTCGTCGCGATGTCGTAGCGGTAGATGCTCGCCGGCGTCTCGTACGAGCTGAACGAGTAGAACACGGCCGTGTCGTCGCGCTCGCCGCCGAAGCCGTTGGCCGACCCGACGCCGGGCAGGGCGATCTCGTGCTCGAACGTCCCGTCGAGCGCATGCACGTACGCGCGTGTCGAGGCGTCCTTGAGGTAGGTCAGGAACAGCTTGTCGCCCGCCGTCGCCGCGTTCTGCAGCGGCTCCGGACGCTCGGCGATGATCGTCTTCCAGTTGGCCTCGGCGGGGTTCGCGGGATCGATCTGCACGACGCGGCCATTGGGCGCGTTGCGGTCGGTCTCGACCAGCAGCAGGCCGCCGACGTTGTCGACGACGCTGAAGCTGTCGTCGCCGATCTCGCCGATCAGCGGCTTGAACGTCGTCTCGTTCTTCGAGAAGTCACGGACGAACACGGCGTTGCCCTTCTTACCCTTTCCCCGATCCGAGATCGTCAGGATGGCGAACCGCTCGTCCTCGGTCGTGCGGACGCCGTGGAAGCGCTGCGGGTTCTTCGGGTCGTCGTAGACCAGCGTGTCGGCCGACTGCGGCGTGCCGATCGTGTGGAAGTAGACCTGGTGGTTCTCGTTGATCCCCGACTTCTCCTGCCCGGGCTTCGGGGCCGGGTACCGGCTGTAGAAGAAGCCGTTGCCGCGCCAGGCGACACCCGACACCTTGACCCACTCGACCTTGTCGGCAAGCGTCTTCTTCGTGGCGAGGTCGATGACGAGATAGTCCTGCCAGTCCGACCCCGAGCGCGACACGCCGTAGACCGCATACTTGCCGTCGAGCGACGGCGAGAACGTCGTCAGGCGCGAGGTGCCGTCCTTCGAGAACGTGTTGGGATCGAGCAGCACCTCGGGCGTGCCGTCGAGGCCCACCTGCGTGAAGAGCACCGACTGTTCCTGCAGCCCGCTGTTCTTCGAGAAGAAGTAGCGCGTACCGCGGCGCGACGGCGCGGTGTACTTCGGGTAGTCCTGCAGCACGTCGAGCCGCGCGCGCAGGGCGGCGCGGAACGGGATCGTGCCGAGGTAGCCGAACGTCACCGCATTCTGCGCCTCGACCCACTGCGTGGTCTGGGCCGAGTTGTCGTCTTCGAGCCAGCGATAGGGATCGGCAATCTGCACGCCGTGGTACGTGTCGACGTGCTCGACGGTCGCGGTGGCGGGGTACTTCCACGCCTGCTGGGCAAGCCCGGCCTGCGTGACGAGCAGGGCCGCAGCAAGGCCCAGGGCGGCGGAACGGATGCGTGCATGCATGAACGTGCGTCTCCAGTGAGCGAAAGCGGGGGGGGCGCCAGGCTGGCCCGCGCCCCTCCGTGTGGGCAAGGCCGCCTGGTGGCGGCCACGACATCACTTCTTCTCGGTCTTGACGGGGGCGGCCGGCCGGGCGGGCAGCTTGCCGCTACGGGTCTGCAACTGCTTCATGACCTCGGCGACGGCCCGCTCGAGCTGCGGATCCTTGCCGGCCAGCACCGACTTCGGATCGTTCTCGACCTCGATGTCGGGATCCACGCCGTAGCCTTCGATCACGAATTGTCCCTTCGCGTTGGCCAGCGCCGACTCCGGCACCGAGATGCCCCCGCCGTCGATCAGCGGCCCGCGTCCCGAGATGCCGACGACCCCGCCCCACGACCGGCGGCCGATGAGCGGCCCGAGGCCGGCCTCGCGGAACATGTAGGGGAAGATGTCGCCGTCGCTCGACGACCGCTCGTCGAGGATGGCCGCCATCGGGCCCACGACCAGGCCGTCGGGGTAGGTATCGCCACGTTCGTCGGTGCGGCCGTAGTTCACGCCGAGGACCTTGCGGCGCAGCCGCTCGATGATCATCCGCGACACGTTGCCGCCGCCGTTGGCGCGCACGTCGATGACGAGCCCTTCCTTGTGGAGCTGGCCGTAGTACCACTTGATGAACTCACGGATGCCGGGGCCGCCCATGTCGGGGATGTGCAGGTAGCCGATGCGGCCGTTGGTGAGGTCACTGACCCGCTTGCGGTTGGCGGTGACCCAATCGAGGTAGATCAGGTCGTTCTCGCTGGTGATCGGCGAGTAGCTGATCGTGCGGCTGTTCTCGCCGCCCGGGGTGCTGCTCACCGTGAGCTGCACGGGCCGGTCGGCCTTGTCGCGCAGCAGGCGGTACGGGTCTTCGTCGGCCCGCAGCGGTTCGCCGTCCACGGCCAGGACGTAGTCGCCGACGGCCACCTGCACGCCGACCTCGGTGAGCGGCGAGCGGTAGATCGCCTCTTCGTTCTGCCCGCCGAAGATCTTCGCGATGCGGTACTTCCCGGTGGCCTTGTCGAGCGCGAAACGCGCCCCGGGCAGCGCCACGCGCGGGCGCCGCGGCATCTCGAAGTCGCCGCCCTCGACGTAGGCGTGCTGCACGGTCAGTTCCGAGATCATCTCGCTGATCACGTAGTTGAGGTCCGAGCGGTGTGCCACGTGCGGCAACCACGCGGCGTACTGGGTGCGCAGGGCCTCCCAGTCGTACCCGTGCATGTTGTCGACATAGAACCAGTCGCGGTACCTCCGCCAGACCTCGTTGAAGATCTGCGTCCACTCCTCGGTCGGCACGCGATCGACCATCAGGCCGCTCGTCGACACCGCCTTCTTCGACGAGGCGCCGTTCGGCGTCGCGTCGTAGAGCGAGTAGCCGCCGCCGGCGCGCACCAGCACCTTTGACCCGTCAGACGACAGCGCGTAGCCGTTCATGTCGTCGACGAGCGTGGTCTCCTTGCGGTCCTTGAGCGAGTAGAGCCGCAGTGACGTCTTCTTGTCTGACTGGCGGCCGTAGTAGAACGACGGCTGCACGGCGTAGACCAGGAACCCCTTCTTCGTGGTCAACGCGCCGTAGTTGTCGGCCTCGAGGGGCGCCCGCGCCACGCGCCGGCCGAGCCCGTCGAAGTCGATCGTGAAATCTGCAGGCTTCGCCGGTGTGTCTGAGGCCGGCTTCGACCCCTCGGCCGGCTTCGCTGCGGCAGTGGCGGGCGTTGGCGCGCCGGCGTCGGCGGGCCTGGCGGCATCCCCGGCGCTCACTTCGTCACTCTCGGGCGGGAAGGGGTGCTTCACGTCCTTGCGCAACGCCAGCGCAAAGATGCCCGTCGTGCGATTGGTGGCGAAGTTGAACTCCGCGCCGGAGATCTGCGGCGCATACTCGCGGTCGCTCAGGTAGAAGAGATAGTTGCCGTCGGGATCCCACGCCGGGTTCTGCGCGTTGAACAGTTCGTCGGTGATCGTCCGGACCTGCCCGTCGGCCGCGTTCCAGATCTGGATGACGCGGAAGCCGTTGTCCCTGGCCTGGCTGAAGGCGAGGAAGTGCCCCTTCGGCGACCACGTGTAGTCGCGCACCTGGTCGCGCGGCGCGTCGATGACCTCGACGAGCTTCTTGTCGGCGAACGTGTAGACGAAAATCTTGCCGTCCTTGTCACTGAAGGCGATCCGCGAGCCGTCGGCCGACCATTCGGGCTGGTAGCGCATGGCCTTGCCGCCCGACGTCAGCTTCTCGGGCGCGGCGGCGCCGTCCTGCGCGATCACATACAACTCCTCTTCGCCGCTGCGGTCAGAGATGAACCCGATGCGCTTGCCGTCGGGCGACCACCGTGCCCACTTGTCGTGTGCGTTCGACGAATTGGTCAGGTTGCGCGTGGCACCCTTCTCGATCGGCGCCGTGAAGACGTCGCCGCGGGCACTGAAGAGGGCGCGCTCGCCCTTGGGTGAGAGTTCGAAGTCTTCGATCTGGCCGGCCGCCGAGACGCGCGACGGACGCTTCCACGTGCCTTCGTCGGGCACGGCGATCGCGATGCCCTTGCTCTGCCCGCTCTTGATGTCGAGGACCTGCAGTTCGCCGTTGAGTTCGTAGACGATGCGGGCCTGGTGATCGGTCGAGGGCCAGCGCACGTCCCAGGTCTTGCTGGTGGTCACCGGGCGAATCTGCTTCGACGCGACGTCGTAGGCGTAGAGGTTGAACGTGCCGTCGCGGTCTGAGGTGAAGTAGATCGTGCCGCCGATCCACATCGGGTCGCGGTCGGCGCGCACGTGGTCGATGATGCGCGTGGCGTCGTTGGTCTTGAGGTCGAAGATGAAGAGGTCGTTGGCCTGGCCGCCACCGTAGCGCTTCTCGGGACGGAAGTCGCGGAAGAGCGGCGAGTAGACCATCTTCGTGGCATCTGGCGAGTAGTCGCCGGCGCCCGACTCGGGCATGGGCAGTGGTTCGGCCGGCCCGCCGGTCACCGCAACGGTGTAGAGGCGGGTCTGTCCCAGCGTCCAGGAATCGCGCATCGACCTGAACAGGATGTGCTTGCCGTCCTGCGTCCAGCCGTAGACCTGCTGGTCGTACCCCCAACGCGGGGTCAGCGGACCGCGCGCTGGGTAGTAGGTCAGCTGCTTCGGCACGCCCCCGGTGCTCGCGACGACATAGACCTGCTCATCGCCGTCGTACTGGCCGGTGAAGGCGATCCACTTGCCATCGGGCGAGAACCGGGCAAACAGCTCCTGCCCGGGATGCGACGTCAGCCGTGTGGCCGTCCCGCCGCTGGCCGGAGCCGTCCACAGGTCGCCAGCGTAGGTGAACGCCACGCGGTCGCCATGGATGGCCGGAAAACGCAGCAGTTTCGTCTGCGCCAGGGCCGGCGATGCGAGAAGGACGACGGCGAGGCAGGCCGCACCGGCCCGCAACGCGTGATGCAACAGTCGAGGCAAGGGAACCTCCAGAGGATGAGGCACGTACCGGAAAACCACCCGACAGGATAATCCAGACCCGCAGAAACCATCAGCAACTGTGATGGCGCTGGGACGAAATGGTGGTGCGGCGGGGGCGCCGCCCGACGGGCGAGGCTACGACGCGGCGACGACCAGCAGCACGCCGGGAACGACGAACACGAGGTAGAACGGGTCGAATCCGTTCTGCGATACCGCCCACGCCGCGAACGCGAGATAGGCGAGGCCGATGACGAGGACGGGCGTCGTCGGCGTGGCGGCCCCGCGCAACCGCTGCGCGAACGTCGAGGTCACGATGACGCCGAACGCCAGCATGCAGGCGCCCCCGAAATGCCAGCCCACCTGCACCCCCTGCAGCACGTCGGCCGCGACGTTGAAGGGCGCGAGTTCCTGCACGAGTGCGACGCCACCGAGCAGCGAATGGGCGCCGGCACTGGCGACCAGCATGACGCCCGCGACGAGGCCGAGAATCGAGCGGAGCCGGGACATGCGCGTCGTCCTACTTCGGAGTGAACGCCAGGGCGACGCCGTTCATGCAGTAGCGCAACCCCGTGGGCTTCGGGCCGTCGGTGAAGACGTGGCCCAGGTGGCCACCGCATCGGCGGCAGTGCACCTCGGTGCGTGTCATCCCGTGCGTCGTGTCAGTCGTAGTGCCGACCGCATCGTCGAGCGGGGCGAAGAAGCTCGGCCAGCCCGAGTGACTGTCGTACTTCGTGTCGGACGTGAACAACGGCAACCCGCACCCGGCGCAGGCGTACGTGCCGTCGCGGTGTTCCGGGTTGAGCGGGCTCCAGCCCGGTGACTCGGTGCCACGCTTTCGAAGCACGTGATACTGACCCTGGCTGAGCTGTTCGCGCCATTCCGCGTCGGATTTCATCACCTCAAAGGTCTCGGTGTCACTCATGTGGGCAGGGCCTCCGGCGTGCCCCTGTGCCAGCCATGCGACCGCGCCACCCAGGCACACAGCGGCCGTCGCGATCGAGATGAACAGGGAGCGATCCATGCGAGTCCCCATTCTACTCAACCCTGGGCCGCGCACATCGCGGGTGTCGGTCGGTGGGGCGAGGCGAGCGGGCCTCGTCTGGCGCGGCGGCCGCGCCGGGCCTCAGCGGCCCGCGCCACGCATCGCGCGCAGCAGTGCTGCGAACTCGCCGTGCGACTGTTCGGCGAGCCGGCGGGCGAGCGCGCTGCGCCCGTGCGACGCCACGGCC
>JAEUQQ010000393.1 GCA_016789685.1 Acidobacteriota bacterium
AGTGCCTTCGTCTGGCGCAACGACCGGTTGACGTCGCTGGCCACGAACACGAGCACCGCCTGGCCCGAGGGGGCCTTCAGGTACGCCTCGAGCGCGTCCTGCGACCCCGGCGGCGCATCCTCATCGTCGGTGTCTGGTGCCTCGTCGGCCGCAGACGCGCGCCCCCTGGGCTTGAACCAGTGCTCGGCCCGCATGACGACGATCACCCGCCGCGCGGCGATGAAGGGCAACGTGCTGGCCGACGCGGCGACACCCGCGGAGTCGGTGTCTTTCTCGTTGGCATAGACGCGGTCGTAGTTGAACGCGCGCAGATCAGGCTCCACCAGCGCCTCGAAGGCGTCGATGAGGGCGTCCTTGCCCTTCTCGTCATCGCCAACGAGCAGGTAGACCGGAGATGGCGTGCCGGCCTTCAGCGCGGCGCGCACGTCGCGTTCAGAGACGACGCCGGGCATGGCGGGCTCAGAAGGCCTCGAGAATCGAGCTGACGACGCTCTTGGCGAAGTCGGTCGAAATGCGCTCGAGCGCGGTGCTGCCCGGGCCCAGAAACGCCGTCGCATCGACCGCGGCCGAGTTCGAACTCGTGGGCAGGTCGTACTCCTCGCGGAAGACGAGCGCCGGATTCTGCCAGAGGACGCGGTTCTGCTGCAGGTCGCGGAACTCGATCTTCACGACGACCTGCACGATGTAGCGCGAGGCCTGCTGCTGATCGTTGAAGGCCGTCGGCGTGACGGCAATCGACGTGATGTCGCCCGTGAGCAGGGCATCGACACCGGCGGCGTCTGGCACGACCTTGTACTTGCCACGGCCGATGAACTCGGCGCGCACACGCTGCGTCAGGGTCTGCTCGACGTCGAACACGGTGGTGCTGTTCGTCAGGTTGGGCACGCCGATGGTCTGGATGTACGACGGCAGGAACGACCCGCGGCCCGCAAGCGAATAGCCACAGCCCGCGCACGCCAGCACCGCCAGCACCAGCCCGACGAACGACAGCACGCGCACTCGCACGATCACGCTCCTCAATTCGCGACGATGCCGACGAGGCGTCCGGGCACGACGACGACCTTGCGGACGGTCTTGCCCTCGAGGTGCGGCACGACCTGCGGCACGGCCAGCGCGGCCTCGCGAATCGCGTCTTCGCTCGCATCGGCCGCCACGACGACGCGGCCGCGGACCTTGCCGTTGACCTGCACGGCGATCTCGACTTCGTCGGCCTTGGCCACGGCCTCGTCGAACACCGGCCATCCGGCCGCGACGACGCCATCGGCGTGCCCGAGGCGCTCCCACAACTCCTCGGCCAGGTGCGGCGTGAACGGCGAGATCAGCAGCAACAGCGCCTCGACCGCTTCCTTGAGCACCGCGCGCGTCTCGCCACGCTCGATGACCAGTTGCTCGTCGGCGAAGCGGCCCTGCTTCGTCACGCCGGCCTTCTCGCCGAACGCGTACATCTCGTTGACGAGTTCCATCAACGCCGACACGGCCGTATTGAGGTGCACGCGCGGGTAGAAGTCGGCCGTGACGCGGCGAATCGTGTCGTGCGTCTTCCGGCGCAGCGCCTTCTCGTCACCGCTCAGCGACGCCAGGCCGGCCAGGCCAGGAATCCCCTGCCCCTGCAGCGTCGTCGTCAGCGGATCGACGAAACGCCAGACGCGGGCCAGGAAGCGGAAGCTGCCCTCGAGCCCCGCGTCGGTCCACTCGACTTCCTTCTCGGGCGGCGCCACGAACATCACGTACAGGCGCAACGCGTCGGCGCCGAACTTCCGGATCATGTCGTCGGGGTCGACCACGTTCCCCTTCGACTTCGACATCACGTTGCCGTCCTTGAGCACCATGCCCTGCGTGAGCAGGCGCGCGAACGGCTCGTCGTGGTCGACCATGCCGAGGTCGCGGAACACCCGCGCGAAGAAGCGCGAGTAGATCAGGTGCAGGATGGCGTGCTCGACGCCCCCGCTGTAGAAGTCGACGGGTCCCCAGTAGCCGACCTTCTTCGGGTCGAACGGCGCGCTGCCGTTCGTCGGGTCGCAGAAGCGGTAGAAGTACCACGACGAGTCGACGAACGTATCCATCGTGTCGGTCTCGCGACGCGCGGGCGTGCCGCAGGTCGGGCACGCGACGTTCACGAACTCGGGAATCTGCGCGAGGGGCGAGTCGCCGCGCCCGGAGAACTCGACGAGCCGCGGCAACGGCACGGGCAGGTCCGCATCGGGCACCGGCACGACGCCGCAGCCGTCGCAGTAGATCATGGGGATCGGCGTGCCCCAGTACCGCTGGCGCGAGATGCCCCAGTCCTTCAGGCGGAACTGCACCGTGCGCTCGCCGATGCCCGTGGCCTCGGCGTAGGCGCTCATCCTCGCCCGCCCTTCGGCCGACGCCAGGCCGCTGAACTCCCCGGAATGGACCAGGGTGCCCTCGTCGGCGAACGACTCGGGCAGGTTCATCTCGTCGAGCGGATCCCCGTCGCGCTGCACGACGACGGTGATCGGAAGCCGGTACTTCGTCGCAAACTCGAAGTCGCGTTCGTCGTGCGCCGGCACGCCCATCACCGCACCGGTCCCGTAGTCGCCGAGGACGAAGTTCGCGACCCACACGGGCACCGGCTGCTTCGTGAACGGATTGATCGCGGTGCGCCCCGTGTCGAACCCTTCCTTCTCGACGCCGCCCGACATGCGGGCCAGGCGATCCTGCTTGCGGAAGCGATCGGCCTGCGCCCGCAGCTGCGACGGATCCGCCGACTCGCTGGCGAACCGATCGACCAGCGGATGCTCGGGCGCGAGCACGATGAACGTGGCGCCGTAGATCGTGTCGATACGGGTCGTGAAGACCTCGATCGTGTCATCGACGACCTGGCCGTCGATGCCGACCAGCGGGTACTTGACGCGGGCGCCCTCGGATCGTCCGATCCAGTTGCGCTGCATTGTCAGCACCTTCTCGGGCCAGTCGGTGAGCCCTTCGGCGGCCTGCAGCAGTTCGTCGGCATACGCCGTGATTCGCAGGAACCACTGCTCGAGCTCTCGCTGCGTGACGATCGTGCCGCACCGCCAGCAACCACCGTCGACGACCTGCTCGTTGGCGAGCACCGTCTGGCAGCTCGAGCACCAGTTGACGTTCGAGCGGCGGCGGAACGCGAGGCCCTTCTCGTACATCCGTGTGAACAGCCACTGGTTCCAGTGGTAGTACTCGGGCAGGCACGTCGCGATCTCACGCCCCCACGCGTAGCTGATCCCCAGGCGCTGCAACTGCCCCTTCATGTACGCGATGTTGTCGAGCGTCCACGTCTCGGGATGCAGCTTGTTCTTGATGGCCGCGTTCTCGGCCGGCAGGCCGAACGCATCCCAGCCGAAGGGGTGCAGGACGTTGAAGCCCTGCATGCGCTTCAGCCGCGCCACCACGTCGCCGATCATGTAGTTCCTGACGTGGCCAACGTGGGCGTGCCCCGAGGGGTACGCGAACATCTCGAGGCAGTAGAACTTCGGACGCGAACGATCGACGTCAACTTCGAAGGCGCCGGTCTCGGTCCAGCGCTGCTGCCACTTGGTCTCGATTGTCTGGGGTGTGTAGTCAGGCACGGGATCGAAATTATAGCGTAGCCCACTGCCAGCCCAGCGCGCGGCGCGCGGCCGACAGCGCCACATCGGCCCGACCTGTGTCACCGGCCACGACCGCGGGCACGTCGGCAGGCCCCGCCAGCACGTCGAGCGTCGCGTCAAGGCAGGCCGACAGGGCCTCGAGGTCGTAGCCCCCTTCGGTGACCACCACGATGCGGTCACCCGCCGGGCCGGCCGCAGCAGCCGCCCGCAGGTGCCGCATCACGCCTGCCACCCCGGGTGTGCTGACGCGCATGCCCCCCAGGGGATCGCGCGCGTGCAGGTCGAAGCCCGCCGACACCAGCAGCAGGTCGGGCGCGAACGCCGCCAGGACCGGCAGGACCCCCTCGCGCACGACCCGGTCGTAGTCGGCATCGCCGGCCCCGGCCGCCAACGCCAGGTTGACCGTGAAGCCGAGCCCGGCCCCACTGCCGGTCTCGTCGGGTGCCCCGGTGCCCGGGTAGTACGGGAACTGGTGCGTCGAGACGTAGAGCACCGACGGGTCGTCGTAGAACATCCACTGGGTGCCGTTGCCATGGTGCACGTCTACGTCCACGATGGCGACGCGTGCGCAGCCGAGCGCCCGGGCATGCGCCGCGGCGACGGCGACGTTGTTGAAGAAGCAGAACCCCATGGCCGTGGCCCGCTCGGCATGGTGCCCGGGAGGACGCACGACGGCGCAGACCGGGCCGTGACCGCCGAGCGCGTCCTCGACGGCCCCGCACGCGGCCCCGGCGGCCAGCAGTGCGATGTCGTGGGTCTCGGCCGACGTGAACGTATCGGCATCGAGCATCGTCGGCGTCCCGGACAGCGAGGCGAGCCGGCCGATGTAGGCCTCGTCGTGGACGCGCGCGAGCTCGGCACGCGTGGCGGGTCGCGGCTCGACCACGGTGGCGCCGCGGGCGCGCCAGCGCTCGACGACCTCGGCCATGACGTGCGCGCGCGCCGGGCGTTCCGG
>JAEUQQ010000411.1 GCA_016789685.1 Acidobacteriota bacterium
AACTTCCAGACCATCCTCGACACGCCGCGCGACGTCACGCCGCCCGACGCGGTGGTGATCGATCGGCTCACGCGCCTGGCGTTCGACGACGTGTCGTTCACCCACCTGACGGCGTCGGCGCCGGCCGTGAGCGGACTCTCGTTCGACGTCGCCCGCGGGCGGACGGTGGCGTTCGTCGGGCCATCGGGGGCGGGCAAGACGACGCTCGTGAAGTTGCTGGTCGGCCTGTACCGTCCGCAGGCGGGCTCGATTCTCTACAACGAGCACGCCCACGATCGCGTCGATCTCGAGCGGTTGCGCGAACGTGTCGGTTTCGTGACGCAGGACACGCAGCTGTTCTCGGGCACCATCCGCGAGAACCTGCTGTTCGTCAACCCGACGGCCACCGACGCCGACTGCCTCGACGTGTTGCGCAAGGCGTCGTGCGAGTCGTTGCTCGCGCGCGCCGACAAGGGGCTCGACTCGGTCATCGGCGAAGGCGGCGTCAAGGTGTCGGGCGGCGAGAAGCAGCGCCTGTCGATCGCGCGGGCCCTTCTGAGGAATCCTGACCTGCTGGTGTTCGACGAGGCCACCTCGGCGCTCGACTCGCTCACCGAAGACGAGATCACCCAGACGATCCGGCGCGTCACGTCTGGCACCGATGTCATCACCATCCTCATCGCCCACCGGCTCTCGACGGTGATGCACGCCGATGTCATCCACGTGCTCGAAGGCGGACGCATCGTCGAGTCGGGCAGCCACGAGCACCTGCTCGATCTCAAGGGCCTGTACTTCGCCATGTGGCGTCAACAGATCGGGGAGCGGCGCGCCTCGCGCGCGGCCGCGGCCCCTGCACTCACGGAGGCGCGGGCGTCACGGCCCGCGTGACAGGCACCATGGTTCGCGAACTGATCACGGTCGAAGGGCACATCATCGACTCCGACATCCTGCGCCGGGTCTTCAACCGGATCGTCGAGGACGGCGGCGAGTTCGAGGTCGTCGAGTTCACCGTCGGCAAGAGCAACGACGCTCCGTCGTTTGCCAGGATCGAGGTGGCCGCGCCCGACCCGGCGACACTCGACACGATCCTCGAGGGATTGTCGTATCTCGGCGCGCAGAAGGTCGTCGGCGACGTGCAGTTCGGCCCGGCCGAGGCCGACGGCGTGCTGCCCGACGAGTTCTACTCGACGACGAACTTCGATACCTACGTGCGCATCGACGGCGCGTGGCGGCAGGTGGCCGACCAGCGGATGGACTGCGCGATTGTCATGCGCGCCGGGCGTCCGGCCTGCGTCAAGCAGGGGCACGTGAAGCACGGCGAGCCGGTCGCGCTGCGCGGACAGGGCATCCGCGTCAAGCCGCCCGAACGCAGCCGCGACTACGGTGTGTTCGGCTTCATGTCGAACGACCTGTCGGCCGAGATCAACAAGAGCATCGCCATCCGCACCACGGCCGCCGAGATGCGGCGCACGCGGGCCGCGGGCGAGCGGATCGTGCTCGTGGCCGGGCCCGCCGTCGTGCACAGCGGCGGCGACGTGTCGCTGGCCCGGCTGGTGCGCGCCGGCTGGATCGACGTCATCCTGACGGGCAACGCCTTCGCGGTGCACGACATGGAGAAGTCGATCCTGAAGACCTCGCTGGGCATCTGCCAGCTGAGCGGCCGGGCGGTGGAGGGCGGGAACCGCCATCACCTGTTCACCATCAACGCGGTCAACCGCCAGGGCGGCATCAGGCAGGCCGTCGAGGCCGGCGTCGTGACCTCGGGGGTGATGTTCGAGTGTGTGAGGCGGCCGATTCCCTTCGTGCTCGCCGGATCGATTCGCGATGACGGCCCGCTCAAGGACGTAATCACCGACGTGGTGGCGGCCCAGAAGGCCTACATCGCGGCGCTCGACGGCGCCGGCACCTGCCTGATGCTGGCCTCGGCGCTGCACGCGATCGCGGTGGGAAACCTGCTGCCCGCCAGCGTGCGGACGGTCTGTGTCGACATGACCGAGGCCGTGCCGACCAAGCTGAGCAACCGGGGCACGATGCAGGCCATCGGCCTCGTCACCGACGTCGGCTACTTCCTCGAGAAACTCGCCAGCGACCTCCTCGATGGCGCGACCGACGCCCCTTCGCGCCAGGAGTCACCTCGATGACCGTTCGCCCCTGTGCCCGTCTCGTCGCCGCGCTCGCGGTCGCCGCCGCGCTCGCACCCGTTACTGCCTCGGCCCAGAAGGCGGTGTTTGTCGTCAGGCACGCCGAACGGCAGGACGACAGTATTGACACGCCGCTGTCGGCGGCGGGGAAGGCCCGCGCCGAGAAACTGGCGGCCGTCCTCGGGGACGCCGGCGTCACCGCCATCTACGCGACGCAGTGGCAGCGCACGCAGCAGACCGTCGCGCCGCTCGCGGCCGCCCTGAAGCTGCCGGTCGCCACGGTCCAGTCGAAGGACATCGACGCGCTCGTCGCTACCCTGCGCACGACGCACGCCAACGGCGTCGTCGTCGTGGCGGCCCATTCCGACTCCGCGCCGAAGATCGTGGCGGCACTCGGCGCGGCCAACGCCATCACGATCGCCCACGAAGAGTATGACAACCTGTTCGTCGTCGTGCCGGGCGCAGGGCCGACGCCGATCTTCCTGCGCCTGCGCTACTGAGCCGCAAGACGAAGGAGCCATCGATGTCGCATCGTCCCGTTCGTGCCGAGAACCTGCCCGCACCCGTCGGTCCCTATTCGCCGGGCATGCAGTTCGAGCGCCTCGTGTTCGTGTCGGGGCAGGGAGCGACCGACCCCGCGACCGGAAGACTCGTCAGTGACGACGTTGCCGAGCAGACCGCGCAGTGCCTCAAGAACGTCGAGACCATCCTGCAGGCGGCGGGCTCGAACCTCCACTGCGTCCTGCGGTGCGGCGTGTTCCTGCTCGACATGCAGGAGTTCCCGAAGATGAACGAGGTCTACGCGCGGACCTTCGGTGAGCACCGCCCGGCGCGCACCACGATCCAGGCCGCCGGCCTGCCCGGCGCGGGGCTCCGGGTCGAAATCGACGCGATCGCCTACATCCCCTGAAGTTGTGATCCTGCTGCCACTTCCGAGATCGTAGCCGCGCAAAACGGCGCACACCGCGCGCACACCCGGTGCGCGCCGGTGTGCGTTCAGGCTCTGGCATCGAGCGCCGATTATGGTGGTGTCATCAGCGATTCCCCCCGGGCGCTCTGGGCCGGGTGGAAGACGTTGGCACCCCACGCCACCCCGTCGCTCCGGATGTCCTCGATGCCGTACACGCAATTGGATCCCCGTGGATCCGGGCTCCTGTCACAAACGCCCGCCGAAGCCTTCCTCGAAGGCGTGCAGGAGCGCATCTACACCTCGCTCGGCGTCAGTGCCGAGTCGGTGCAGTGGAAGGAACTGGTCGGGCAGCAGGCGGTCATCCCGGCTCGCCTGCAGCAGATGCAGGTGTCGTTGCCGCCGACCGAGTTCGAGCGCTACCGGCTGGCCCTGTTCGAGGGCCTGGCCCGCGACGAACGCACGCCGCGCCCCACGAGATTCGAGCGGCCGCACCAGTACGCCATCC
The DNA here is from genome assembly GCA_016789685.1 of Acidobacteriota bacterium. Classification (GTDB taxonomy): domain Bacteria; phylum Acidobacteriota; class Vicinamibacteria; order Vicinamibacterales; family JAFNAJ01; genus JAEUQQ01. Next base: position 3,536 of record JAEUQQ010000411.1, read on the forward strand.
TCCGCGACCTCAAGACCTCGATCGAGCGGGCGGCCCGCCGGCTCGGACTCGCGATTCCCGTGACGCCGGTGCTCGGGACCCTGCCGACGCAGCTGCTCGAGCCACTCATGCTCCTGGTGCCCGAGACCCAGGAGGTGGTGCTCGTCGTCGACGGGCAGGTCCTGACCTACGTCAACCAGTTGTCGAAAGCCGTCGCGCAGGCCATGCCGTTCGGGTTCGAGGAAGACGACGAGTTTCTCGTTGCGCCCGATCCTGCGACCTGGCGCGACGACCGCCTGCCGAGCACGGCTGCGGTGCGCCGGTTCTCTGAGCTGATGGTGGCCAGCATCCAGGGCAGCCCCACGCAGGCGCCGCACTACGCCCTCGACGCCGAGTTCGAGCCGGTCGCCGGCGAGCTCTGCGACTGCATGGAACTGTTCATCGTCGGCCGCGAGTATGCACGGCTTGCAGGCGGCGACCACCTCGCGGCCCCGCACCGCGAGCACCTGCTGCACGGCGAGTCGTTGCACGCGCTCTCGTGGACCGTGGAACAAGAGGCCAACGCCGACGCGCTCGGGCTCGCGCTGGCGATGACGGCTGCCGCCGAGCGAGGCAACGCGATCACCTGGGCCTTCGTTGCCGTCGATGCGCTGCTGGCCAGCTACAGCGCGCTCGAAGGGGCCACGCGGATCGTGACGGCCAAGCGGCCCGAGCGGGCGCTGGTCAACGTCGCGTCGGTGCACGAGGAGCGGCGGCTGTTGCTGCGGCAGGTGCTCGAGCAGTGGGATGGCGGCGCGCAGGTGATTGCCTTTGCCGATGCGCTCGCCCCGAGCTTCGAGGCGCTCAGGAGCGGGCTCGAAGCGACGGTCTGCGACATCTGCTGGGGACGCGGCACCCTCAACTGAGACGGCGGCGCAACGGCAGGCCCACCGCGGCGGCCGCGAGCACCACGCCCTGCACGGCGAATTCCTGCCACGTGGCGTGCCACAACAGCCAGACGATGAACGCCGAGGCGACCACCGGTGCGACCGTACCGGCTCCCGCGAGCGTGAACGGCGTGCCGCCGGCCTCGCGGACGTCGCGGCGTGCCAGCGCCATCGCGGCGATGCATCCCATGAGGTAGAGCGACAGGATGGCCACGTTCGAGACAATGGCCAGTTGCGCGAACGTCCCGCTGTTGGTCACGACCACCACGAGCGCTGCGTAGATCACGATCGCCAGCCACGGAGTCTTGAAGCGCGGGTGAATGCCAGCGAGCGCGCGGGGCAGGTAGCCGTCGCGCGCGAGGGCATATACCGCGCGCGGGGAGTTCAGCAGGTCACCGCCGACGTACCCCAGCATCGAGAGCGATCCCCCCCAGAGCAGGATGCCGGCCCAGCCGGGTGAGAGCACCCGCGAGGCGGCCGCCGCGAGCGGCGCTGTCTGTTCGGCCGCCAGGCTGTCGCCGAGCGCGCTGACGGCGACGAGATGGATCAGCAGGTAGAACACCGTGACGATGCCGAGCGCCGCAAGGATCGCGAGCGGCACGGCGCGCGCGGGCGACTTGATCTCGGCCCCCGGGTTGAGGGCGATCTCGACGCCCACGAACGCGAAGATGAGCGTCAGCGCGGTCCGTCCGAGCGGCTCGATGCCCGGCCACGTCGGCGCGATCGCCAGGCTGTCGACAGCAAACAGCCCAAGCACGACGAAGGCCACCAGCGGCAGCAGCTTGGCGAGGGTCACGACGGCGACGGTGCGCGCGCCGATCTGGACTCCCCTGACGTTGAGGGTGACGATGGTGGCGACGACGAGGGTGAGGACGAGCACGCCGAGGGCGAACGCGCCGGGACGCTGTGGCGAGACCAGCGTGTCAACCATCCCTCGCGCGACCGTCCCCACCGCGAGGATGGCCGACAGCACCTGCAGCACGCCGGCGAAGTAACCGACCGTGGGGCCGAAGGCCGTGCGGACGTACGCGTAGATGCCGCCAGTCGAGGCCACACGCGAGCCGGCGACCGCGAAGCTCAGCGAGATCACCAGCATCGCCGCCGCGCAGACGAGATACGCAAAGGGGGCACCCGCGCCCAGTGATCCGCCGACGATGGCCGGCAGCACGAAGATGCCGGCCCCGATGGTCGAGTTGATGACCGAGAGGGTCAGCGTCCGCGTGCCGATGGCGCGGACCAGGTCGGCGTCGTGCCCGGGAAGTGAAGACATGTGCCGGCAGTGTAGACCACTCGGCGGGCAATTGTCCGGGTGCCTCGGCCGACGAGGGCGGCCGGGCGGGGCACCGGGCCGGCCTCACGGATCGGGTGCGCCCGCCTCTAGGCGGGTGACTTGAGCGATCGGTCGTCGAGCACGCGCGCGACGCGGTCGACGAGCCACGCGAGTTCGGCCCGGTTGACGGTGAGCGTCGGCGACAGGCGGATGGTGGTGTCGTGGGCGTCGTTGACGGCGACGCCGGAGTCCATCAGGGCTTCGTTGAACGCGTGCGCATGGCAGGTGAGCTGGATTGACACCCACAGTCCGCGGCCGCGGATCTCGCGGACGTACGGGCTCTTGATGGCCCGCAGCATCTCGAGCAGCTCACGACCGAGGGCCCGCGCGCGCGAGGGCAGGTCTTCGTCGACGATCACATCGAGCGCCGCGCAGGCCACGGCACATCCCAGCGGGTTGGACGTGAACGCTGCGTCGTGTGGCACGGTGCGCAGCACCTGGCCGCAGTCGCCGCTGGCGGCGACGGCCGCGACCGGGTAGAACCCGCTCGAGAGCGCCTTGCCCAGCAGCACGAGGTCGCCCCGGACGCCTTCGGCGCGCGACGCCAGCAGGTGGCCCGTGCGGCCGAGGCCGGTCTGGGTTTCGTCGATGACCAGCAGCACGTCGTGCTGGCGGCAGATCGCTTCGACGCTCGCCAGGTAGCCGTCGGGCGGACACTCGAAGCCATCGGTGGCCTGCAGCGGCTCGACGACAAAGGCGACCGTGTCGGGCGTGATGGCGTGGGCGAGCGCGTCGGCATCGCCGAACCTGACGAGCGAGTACCCGGGCTGCGGGGTCACGACGGCGCGGGGGTAGCGGGCGAGCTCGGCGGCGGGCCAGCCGCCGATGCCGAGGCCGTTGCCCTTGCAGGCCACCACGTGTCCTGCGCTGAGCGAGATCCCCTTCCTGCTGTTCGCGACCTGTCGGGCGACCTCGAGGGCCACGGCGAGCGCATCGGCCGACGAATGCCTGACCACCACGACATCGTGATGCGTGAGGCGTTCGAGTCGCTCGAGGAGCGGCGGAAGGTGGTCGTTGGCCACGGCGCGGGTCGACAACGTCATCCGTGCGGCTTGCTCGGCCATGGCGCGCATCACTCGGGGGTGCGAGTGCCCCTGGAGGGCCGCGCTGGCGACGTTGAGGCAATCGAGGTACCGGTGCCCATCGACGTCGTACAGCCAGGCTCCCTCGGCGCGGTGGATGACCGCGTCGTGCGGCAGGAGGCGGCGAGCCCCGAAGCGGTCGGCCGCGGGGTCCATCTGGAGAGTAGCCATACGTTGACGACCGGGCGGAGGCTGGTCTCCCGGCCTGGAACGCAAACATCGTTCCCACCTGTTGAGATGGTCGGCCCCACCCGATACCTCAGGAGAACGAGAAGGCGACACTGCGCTCCCGCATGCCGATGATGCCCCTTCCCGCGCCGGATTCTGCGGCGCCGTCGCCCCCGGCCCAGGCCAGGGCGCGCTGGCGACGCCGCTCGCCGGCGTGCCGGGTGGCCAGCTGGCTGGCCGTGGCGGCCAGTCTCAGCTGTGGCGCCTTCGCGTCCCGCGCCGAATCCGCCCCACCGGCCGCGCACGTCGTCGTGCAGCTCAAGTGGTGGCATCAGTACCAGTTTGCCGGCTACTACGCCGCGCAGCTCAAGGGCTTCTACCGCGACGAGGGGCTCGACGTCGAGCTGGTCGAAGGCTCACCGGCGCGGCCCCCGCTGCAGATGGTCCTCGACGGCCAGGCCGAGTTCGCCGTCAGCGACACCGAGGTGCTGCTCGCCCGCATGTCGGGGCGGCCCGTCGTCGCGATCGCCACCATCTTCCAGCACTCGCCCTACGTGCTGCTGACCCGGCGCGACTCGGGCATCAGCCGGCCGTCAGACCTGGCGGGCAGGCGCGTGATGCTCGCCGGCGACCGGAACGAGGTGCAGTTCTTCGCGATGCTGATGCGCGAGGGCGTCGCCCGCGAATCCATCTCGGTGGTCCGGCACTCGTGGCGCCTCGACGACCTGCTGTCTGGGCGCGTCGAGGCGATGTCGGCCTACAGCACCGTCGAAGTCGCCGAGATGCGGTCGCGTGGCGTCGAGCCGGGCGTGATCCGCGCGTCTGACTACGGCGTCGACTTCTACGGCGACACGCTCTTCACCTCGGAAGCCACCCTCGCACGCTCGCCTGACCGCGTTGCCGCCTTCAGGCGCGCCACGATCCGTGGGTGGGAGTACGCCCTCGACCACATCGACGAGATTGCGGCGCACATCGGCACCCTGCCGACGCGCGCGCCGCAGCGGCCATCGCGCGAGCGCCTGGTCGCCGAGGCGACAGAGATGCGCCGGCTGGTGCTTCCGGGCGTCGTCGACGTCGGCCACATCAATCCCGGCCGCTTCGAGCGCATGGCCGAGACTTTCCAGGAGGTGGGGCTGCATGCGGGGCCGTATTCGCTCGACGGCTTCGTCTTCGACCCCGAGGCGCACCAGCGGGCGCAGTGGCATCGCACGCTCGCGATTGGCGCCGCCGCGATGGCCACGGCGGCCATCGGGGCGCTGGTCTGGATCGGCCGCCTCCGCCGCTCGGTCACCCGCCGGACGCGGCAGCTCGCCGCTGAAGCCGCCGAGCGCCAGTCGGCAGAACTCGAACTCCACGCCAGCGAGTCCCGCTTCCGCCACATCGTCGAGCACATGCCGGCGCTGCTCGATGCGACCGACGCCCAGGGCCGTTTCGTGTTCTGGAATCGCGAGTGTGAGCGTGTCACGGGATACCCGGCGGCCGAGATCGTCGGGAACCCTGAGGCAATGGCGTGGCTCTATCCCGACCCGGCGCTGCGCGGGGACGTCGTGACGTCACGCGGTGCGACCGGCACCGACAACGTCGAGTGGACCCTGCGCGCCCGCGACGGGCAGTGGCGGCACATCCTGTGGCGCAGCCTGTCGTCCGAGGTGCAGATTCCAGGCTGGGCGCACTGGAGCATCGGGATCGACCTCACGGCCATCCGGCAGATGGAGGACGAACGTGCGCGCTTCGAAGAGCGCCTGCGTCGCGCGCAACGCCTCGAGAGCCTCGGCCTGCTCGCCGGCGGCATCGCCCACGACTTCAACAACCTGCTGACCGGCATGCTGGGGCACGCGGAG
>JAEUQQ010000414.1 GCA_016789685.1 Acidobacteriota bacterium
GTGTCGACGACTACTCGGCCCGCAGCAGGCTCGCCGGGTTGAGTCGCGAGGCACGACGCGCGGGAACCCACGCGGCCGCGCCGCACGCGCCGAGCAGCAGCAGCGGTGTGAGGGTCGCAATCCAGATGTCGAACCCCGCCAGGTCGACGAACACGGCCGCCAGGGCGCGGCCGACGCCCAGCCCAATCGCGCTGCCCAGCACGACGCCGATGGCGCCCGCCTCGAGGGCTTCGCCAAGGACCATCGCGCGCACGCCCGCAGGGCTCGCGCCGACGGCCAGCCTGATGCCGATCTCGCGCGCGCGCCGCGAGACGGCGTACGCCTTGGCCCCGTAGACCCCGATGAGCGCGATGAGCGCGGCGAAGAGGCCGACGCTCGTCGCCAGGCTCGCCAGGGCCTTGAGCCCCCAGAACTCGACCGACGCTCGAAGGTGCGCCCCGAACGTCGTCGCGCCAAACACCGGCAGCGCGGGCGCAGCCTCGCGAACCGCTGCGCGAACGCGATCGGGGAACCCGGCGGCGGTACCGACCCGCGGCCTGACGTGAAGAAACGCGCCGCTCCGGTACTGCTGCGCGAACGGCACGTAGACGTTACGGCCCGGCTCCTTGGCAAAGAGGTTGTCGTTGAGCGTGCTGACGACGCCGACGATCTCGACGTTTGCCGGATCCTTGCCCGATCCCGCCGGGGGATCATCGCCGAGGTGCACCATCTGGCCGACGGCATCGCCATCGGGCCACAACCGGCGGGCCAGCACGTCGTTCACGATCGCGACCCTGGGCGCGCCGGCCTGCTGCGCTTCGACATCGGTGAACGGCCGTCCGCGCAGGATGCGGAGTCCCATCGCCTTGAAGTACTCGGCGCCGACGGCGTTCTCGGTGGCGCTGAACGATCGCCCTTCTTCGGGCGTGGCCGGTTTGCTCCCGACGGGGGGACGAGTCCCGGCACGCCGGACGCTCTCGCCGAAGCGCACCGACCCGAAGGGCACGGTGACGCCGAGGCTCGCCGCCTCCACGTCGGGCAGCGCGCGCAGGCGTTCCTCGACGGCCGCGTACATCGCCCGGCCGCGCGTCTCGTCGACGCCCGCGAGCGCGGCGTCGATGTCGATGAGCAGCGTGTCGTTGGCATCGACGCCAACGTCGACGGCGATACCCTCGCGCGCGAACCTCACGAGCAGGCCGGCAGCGACGAGCAGGCCGAGCGACAGCGCCACCTGCGCCGTGACGAGCGGGTATTTCAGCCAGCGGCGCTTCGCGCGCGCTCCTTCGCCGAGCTGGTGCTTCAGGTCACCGAAGCTGTCGTCGCGCGACTGCCGCAGTGCCGGCCCGAGCGCGAACATCACGGCGGCGGCGATGCCGAACGTGACGCCGCCGATCACGGTGCCGGTCGTGGTGCCGGCATCGACGGCCAACGACACGGGCAGCCTCGACAGCAGGGTCGTAATCAACGCCTCGATGGCCGGCAGCCCGAGCAGCACGCCACCGAGCGCTCCCAGCGTCCCGAGCACGAGCGCCTCGGTCATCAGCTGCCGGATGATGCGCAGGCGCCCGCTCCCGAGCGCCAGGCGAATCGCGAACTCCCGGCGGCGCGCCTGCCCGCGTGCGACGACCACCGACGCGAGGTTGAGGCAGACGATGAGGAGCACGGCCGAGGTCATGCCGATGAAGACCGCAGCCACGAGTGACAGCGCCGACTCGTCCATCGGGTTGGTGCTCGTGCCGAATCTCGGCAGCGGCGCGATGCTCAGCTCCTGCTCTCCGTACTGCGCGGGGAACGCGTCGGCCATGGCGGCCGCGGTGGCCGGCAACCGCGGCGTCGCCGATTCCACCGTGAGCCCCGGTGCCAGGCGGCCCACGAGGTACACGTCGAACGCCGACGGATCGGCCAGCGTCCGTCGCCCCTGGCCGCCGTCGCGGCCGAGATCGCTGCCCAGCACGTCGTGCAGCCCGAGCGGCAGGAACAGCTCGGGCCCGAAGACCATCATCGTCCCCGTGAACCCTGGTGGCGTGACGCCGACGATGGTCACGGGCCGCTCGTTGACGGTGACCCTGCGGCCAATGATGTTGGGATCGCGCCCCGTCCGTTGCCAGTAGACGTGCGATGCGATCGCGACCGGGGCCTGGCTGCCGGCCCGCGCCTCGTCGGGCGTGAACGCCCGCCCGCGCACGACGGGGACACCGAGCACGTCGAGGTAGTTGCCGCTCACGAAGGCCGCGAAGGTGCGCCGCGGGTCACCGCCCGATGGCTCGCGCACGCCGACCATGTCGAGCCGGTGCGCAGCGACACCGGCGAAAGCGTCGCGCCGATCGTTCGCGATCAGGTACGCACCGTACGAGAACGGCCGGTATGAATCGGGTTCCTTGCTGTGGCGGGAATACAGCTGGACGAGTTGCGAGGGATCGGCGAACGGCCGGCCGGCGAACACCAGCGCGTGGAACAGGCCGAAGACCGCCGCATTGAGGCCAATGCCCAGCGACAGCACCGCGACCGCCCCCAGCGCGAAACCCGGCGTCCGGCGAAGCTGCCGCATGGCCGTGCGAACGTCACCGACGATATCGTGCAGCACCGTGCCTCCCCCACCGCGTGGTCATCTGCGGAACGTGCGGCATAGACGGCCTCGCGGTGCCGGTTGTTCCGGCAGGGGGCGAGCGGCGCGGGTGTGCAGTTGACGCGGAGCGCGTGCGTGACGAGGCGACCGTCACGCCTTGCACAGCGCAGCGACCCGCCGTTCCTTTCCCGTCCGCGCGCTCCGCTTCAGCACGGTTGCGTGCTTCCGCCCCTTCACGAACCTCCGCACGTCGTCTTCGCTGCGGAAGCGCAGGCTCGTGCCGGTGATGTCGAGTGTCGCGTCGGCCTTGTAGGTCAGCCACCGGTAGAACTTCAGCGGAACGTCGACGCACCATGGGCGGTCGCCCTCGACGAGCGCCTCCCAGCGCTGCTGCACCTTGCGCATCTGCCGGCGATGCGCGCGGCGGTCGCAGGTGGCCTCGTAGTCGGCCACCAGGTCGATGCACTCGCCGTCGATCCGCGCGACGAGGCCGCCGAACGAGCCCATGTCTTCGTTGATCGCGCAGATGAACTGCAGCGTCGGCCAGTCGCGCGCCATCCGCCTCGCGTAGAAGTGGCGCGGATAGTCCCACGACGACTGCATCTCGACGCGCAGGAACGCTTGCGCGCGCAGGCACCGGAACAGCACCGCGGCGGTGTGCTCCTCGACGCATGCCTTCGCGTCTCGCGGCAGGATCGGACACGCCAGGTCAAACCGGAACGTCGGCTCGTCATCCAGCGTGTGATCGCGGCGGACGTTGCCGGTCAGCGCCAGGGCACAGAACCGCGCCATGTCGTCTGCCGGCCCGACCACGGCAAGTTCCTGGTCGACCCAGTTCGGCATGCTGCCTCCGTGTGTGGTGCTGGGTGGCCGTGCGCCTCAGTGCTGCGTCTCGTCTCCAGATGTCCCGACCGGCGGCGCGTTGTCGGAGCCGCGCACCTCGCGATGCCACAGGTCGAGCAAGACGCCGACGTTCGTGCGCTCGTAGGCGAAAGGCAGCAGCGCGATCGCCCGAAGCGTCGCCTCGCCGTTCTCGACGTGCACGGCGAGTTTCACGAGCAGGCTGTCGTCGTTCTGTTCGTTGACGTAGGCCAGCCACCGCGCGAAGAGCGGCTTGTCGAGATGCCCGAGGTGGAACTTCGCGAGCAACCGGACGCCGAACGGCAGCTGCCTGGCGAAGAAGTCGGGGCGCACGGGATTGGTCGCCGACACCCACCCATCGTCATGTAACTCGGTGGTGTAGCCGAGGAACGTAAGGTGCGTCCTGAAGTCGCTGAGTGGCTCCGGCGCCTCGTCTGCCAGCGCCACCACGTTGTCGTGCCGGGTCCATGCCATCGGATGCGTCCTCCCGTGTCGCGTGTCGACAGGACGATCATCCCCCGGCGACGTGACAGATCGGGTCACACCGCGCGCGTGGCGGGCTCGTCGAAGCCCCACCTGGCAAGGGCAAGGAGGTGTGGGTGGCGGTTCACACGCCGCGCGGACGAAGGCGTCGCGCTGATCGCTTTTGGTACCCCACGGCGTAGCCGCCGATGATCAGGTAGCGAACGTCAGCGCCGCCGAACGCCGCCAGCAGATCGACGAAGTCCACCGGAAGGCTCGGCTCGTGGTGCTCCATACCACTCCATCGCGAGTGCGAAGACGGCGTCGAGGCGCGCCCCGCCCGGCGCCTGTTGCCAGAACACCACGTCGTGCGCGGCGGCCGCGGCAAACGACGCCCGACCGCCGCTCCATAGAGAACGACGCGCTTCGGCGCGGGCCGCGGCGGTGCGGTGAGCTGCGGGCATCACCGCATTCTAGCCCCACCAGCACCCGGCGCGCCCCGCCTCCGCGATCATCGACAGCGCTTCTGCACCTGCCGCATCCGACGGCTCGCGTGCACGTGACCCACTCGCCTCGCCTGCTCAGATCCGTCCCAGTACCCAGAAGAGCAGGCCGCTCATGAGGAGTGACATCACGGGGAAGAACCACATCGGGGCCAGCTTGTCGACCTCGGCGGAGTCGGGGTCACCCGGAAGGTAGCGCACCGGAAGGCGGTCTCCGATCCTGATGCGTGTGGCGCTCGACGCAAACGACGAGACGAAGGTGAAACGCTCGTTGGTCGAGGCATCGAGCACCTCGATGACCGGCGCATGCGTCGCGCGGGGCGGCGCGCCCGGTCGCACGTCGCGCCGGGTGCGGCCCGCCACCACCTCGCCCATCGCCTTGACGCCTCGCGTGTAGAGGCGCACACGCCAGTTCACGACAAGCAGGCCGACCACGAGGGCCAACGTGCCGAACGCACCGATGATGACCTTCGCAAGCACGCTGACCTCGCCCGACTCAGGCCCACGCAATTCCGCACCACTCTACACTCACCGCTTGCCCGCGCCCCGCGGCGTCAGCTTGAGCAGCCGCCCCCCGCCGCCGCGCTGGCCGTCTTCGAGCAGCCAGATTGCACCGTCGGGGCCCTCTTCGGGCTCGCGGATGCGCTCGCCCATCGGCCACTGGTCGCCCTTGCGCGCGTTCGTGCCGTCCACATCCACACGCACGAGTGCCTTGCTCGAGAGGCCGCCGATGAACAGGTCGCCCTTCCACTCGGGCCACAGCTTGCCCGAGTAGACCATCAGTCCCCCGGGAGAGATGACGGGATTCCAGCTCACCTTCGGCGCCTCGAACTCCGGACGCGTCACGTGATCGGGAATGGGCCTGCCACCGTAGTGGTCGCCGTCTGACACGATTGGGTAGCCGTAGTTCCGGCCCGGCAGGATCAGATTCACTTCATCACCACCCATGGGACCCATCTCCTGCGCCCAGAGGTGGCCACTCGCATCGAACGCGATGCCGAGCGGATTGCGATGCCCGTACGACCAGACGGCGGGATGAAAGCCCTTGTCGACCAGCGGATTGCCCGGCGCCGGCGTGCCATCGTCGCTGAGGCGGAGGACCTTGCCGAGCGTCGCCTGCGGATCCTGCGCGGGATCGAACTTCTGACGTTCCCCGTTGGAGAAGAACACGTACCCGTCGGCCGAGAACGCAATCCGGCCGGCGAAATGCCCGTCACCCGCCACGTAGGGCGAGGCGCGGAACAGCGTCTCGATCTTCTGCAGCGCCGGCTGCGCGCCGGCGTCGAGCACGCCGCGCGCCAGCACGACCCCCTTGCCCGACTCGCCGGCCTCGGCGTAGCTGAAGTACACGAGCCGGTTCTGCGCGAAGCCAGGATGGAGCACCACGTCCATCAGGCCGCCCTGCCCATTCGTCGACACACTCGGCATGCCAGCGACCGACTGACGCTGCTGCCCGTCAGCCGACACGAGGTAGAGGATGCCGGCCTTCTCGGTGATCAGCATCCGGCCGTCGGGCAGGAACGTCATCGCCCACGGCGATTCGAAGTCGGCGATCACCTGCACGTCGAACGGCAGGCCCGACGCCTGCTGGGCCTCGGCGCCCTGTTGCGCATCGGCCGCGCAGCCGCCCGCCAACGCCAGAACCATGGTGCCTGTCAGAATCGAACGCATTCGTCACCCTCCGCGAAGGGCAGCGCGGCCGGTGCCGGCGCGTGCCCGGAACATCTCGATGTCGGTGTGCGTTCAAGCTTACCTCGTCCACCGCCGCCTGCTGCGGCGAACTGCGGGGCCGCGCCGCTGCGCCCTGCACCTGGCGGATACCGGACGCGCCCCGGTAAGATTCCACGCGAGGTCCCCTGATGCGCACACGCCTGCCGACGCTCGTGGTCTCGTTGATTGTCGTGATTGCCGGAACGCAGGCCGACGCGCAGGCGCCCCAGGCGCCGCCGACGCCTCGAACGACGCCGCCGCCGGCGGCCATCTCGCTCCCGCCGGACTTCGATCGCGTGCTCCGCGACTACGAGGCGGCGTGGCGCGATGGCGACGGCCCGCGCCTCGCGGCACTCTTCACCGAGGATGGCTTCGCCGTGCAGAGCGGCAGCCCGATCAGGCGCGGACGAGCCGCGATCGCCGGCGGCATCACCGCCCCCGGCGGCCCGCTGCAGCTGACGGCCTACGCCTACTCGTCGTCGGGCAACGTCGGCTACATCGTCGGCGGCTACCGGTATCCGACCACTGTCGGCGACGGCGGCCGCTTCGTGCTCGCGCTGCGCGCCGCCCCCGACGGCCGCTGGCTCATCGCCGCCGACCTCGACAACAGCGGCCCGCCCCTGGCGCGCTGAGCGAACAGATGCTGCGGCAAGGCGCCGGCGGCACACGCGAGTCGAAGCGGCGTCGTTACGGCGCCTCGAAGGGAATCTCGACCTCGACGTAGCTCCCGGGCGTGGCCGCGGCGACAGCCGCCGCGATGCGACCGGCATGCAGTCGAACGAGCGACCACTTCGTGCTCCCCGTCAGGACAACGAGCGCGATGCGCCGTGCGTGGAGGTTCTGCTGATACCGGATGCGCCGGTCGGTGGTCAGGAGCAACTCGATGCCAGCGTGTTCGGCCTCGTTCAGCAACGCGCCGTTGCTGAGTGTGTCCCACCCCAGTGAGGGCGCCGTGTGGATCGTGTGTCCGGGCAGCAGGCGGGCGAGCCCCCTCGGTGTTCCGTGGTCAAACAGGATGAGCACCGGCGGCGGCCTTCGCTCGCAAGCTGTCGACGACGAACTCGAGGACGGCGGTCACCTGCTCGCGCGTGACCTCGAACTGCTCCAGGACTTCGTCGACGCTGAGGTCTTCGAGATTCTCGATGACCGTGGCGACGGGCAGACGAGTGCCCTTGAACACCCACGCGCCTCCCAGCCTGTCGGGGACGCTCTCGACCGCCGGGCACGTGGACCAGTCAAGCGCAGCCATGGACGAACCTCCTGAACCTCCAGCTTACGGGATGTCGTCCGACCCGTCACGCGCGATCGGGCCCGCCCGTCACACCTCCCTCGCGACGCCAGGCCAGAATCTGTCTCGACGTCGCGAATCCTGTGTCGCGGCGGGCGGACCCTCGCTACAATCCGCGAATGGCTCAGCCTGCCGCCGCTCCCGCCGACCCTGAACTCCACTGGCTCCAGCACACGCGGCGCGACGATTCGCGCCAACTGACCGTGCGCGCCGTCGTGCTCGGCATGCTGCTCGGCGGCGTGATGTGCCTGTCGAACCTCTACGTCTTCTTCAAGACCGGCTGGTCGATGGGCGTCACGATCACCGCCGCGATCCTCGCCTTTGCGCTGCTGCGGCTGCTCGCGGCGCTGCGCCTCTCGACACGCCCGCTCACCGCGCTCG
>JAEUQQ010000420.1 GCA_016789685.1 Acidobacteriota bacterium
CTTGCCGACGTCTCGGACGTGTTCGCCACCAGGATGTACGTCGCGGCATCGGACGTGCCGCCGACTTCGCCCTCGGCGAGTCCCCACACGGTCCCCGTGGCTGTGGCGCCAGGCGAATTGTGCGCTTCGTACCACCCGTCGCCTCCACCCCACCACATCGCGCGTTCGACGATGATGGGGACGTCGTTGAGCGATTCGACCGTCGTCGACACGGCGGTGTCGGCGAGCCTGGCGTCTTCGTAGTCGACCCAGATGTTGAAACGGCTCTGCGCAGCGACGTCGTAGTCCTTCGCGAGCGTCTGCCCGCTCGGAAGCAGGTAGGTCGCCCTGACACGTGCGGGCTGCGTGCCTGGATTCGCGACCAGCACGAAGAGGTCGAACATTGCGCCGGTCGCCCCTTCGGCCAGGAACCACGAGGTCGCAGGCGCGGTCACGCCGGCGCTCTCGTGGCCGGCGTCGAAGAACCGGCCGTGCCCGCTCAGGTACACGGCGCGCTCGACGATGATCCGTACGTCATTGGTCGCGCGCAGGACGGCCGACACATCGGTATTCGATAGTTCGGGGATCTGATCGACCCACACGTTGAAACGGGAGTGTGCGCCCACGTCGTACGTGCGCACGATGGGCGGCACGCCACCTGGCCTGAGAAACGTGATCTCGACGGTGGCCGCGCGCACCGGATCGGGGTTCTGCACCAGGTAGAACAGCTCCAGGCCCGAGTGCGTGGCGCCTTCCGCGAGGTACCAGGTCGTCGCTGGCGACACGATGGCCGTCTCGGCGTGGCTCCCGTAGGCGCTCGCATCCCACGACAAGGTACGGTCGACGAGCACCGGCCCCGCCGAGTCGATCGTTGTCGAGAATTCCGCCTGGTCGAATCCAGTCAGGTCCTTGGGATCGAATGTCGTCCGTCGCTGTGCTGGCACAGCCATGTCGTGGGTGACGAGCGTGCCGTCGGTGAGAAGGAACCTCAGCGCCACATGTTGCTCGTCGTCGGACGGATTGGCCAGCGCCAGCCGCGTGGAGAAGAAGCTGCTCGTGGCACCTTCAGCGAGATAGCGTGGGACGTCGCACGCGTCGCCGGTGGAGTCGGCGTCGGCGTCGGCTTGCGCCAGGGCCGCCTGCCCCGCGGGCCACGCCGGACCGTTCGGCGCCAGCCGGCAGTTGTCGCAGGCGTCGCCGAGCCCGTCGCCATCGGCATCGGCCTGGGTGCCGTTCGGCACCAGCGGACACGAGTCGAGATCGTCACTCACGCCATCGGCGTCGCCATCAGCGCCGGCGAGCAGGCCTGCGTTGAACGAGAACGTCACCGGCGCTCCGACTGCCGGTGGCGAGAGCGGACGCACCCTGAGGAAGTACGCCGGTTCTTCCGGCCCTGCCGCCCACGGGTCTGTCACCTGTACGAGGGCAGCAGACGCCCGCGGTGCACTCGAGGTCGCAGTGGACGCGCGTCCGGCGGCACCGGCCCTGAAGGCTGGTGCGATCTCGAAGGTCAACACCTGTCCGGCCGCCTCCCGCACGCCGCGGGCCACGGTCCTCCCGAATGCGTCGACGATGCTCGCGTCGACCTGCGACGTCCCGCCGAGCCTGATGGTGTAGCGCTGGCCGGGCGCAAACGGCTCACCGCCTCCGGGGCAGTCATCGTCCACGCACGGAAAGAACGGGAGGTCGATCGGTGTATCGCCTTCGAACGGCAATGTGATGAAGCGCCACCCGGGATCCCCACCGAGCATGAAGGCTTCATCGGCGTCGCACCGCAAGCCGATGCCGTTGCGATCGATGTCGATTTGTTGCGGATCGAACGTCAATGGACACAAGTCGTCGGCATCGGGCACGTCGTCGTCGTCATCGTCGAGGTCGCACACGTCGCCAAGGAGATCACCATCGGTGTTCGCCTGGTTGGTGTTGGCGTCTGCAGGGCAGTTGTCGCACACATCGCCGACGCCATCGCCATCGCCATCCTCCTGCCCGGGATTGAAGACGGTGGGACAGTTGTCGGACTCGTCGGGAGTGCCGTCGTTGTCGTCGTCGATGTCGCAGGCGTCACCGAGGATGTCGTTGTCGTGATTGGCCTGGTCGCGGTTCGGCGTCGTCCGGCAGTTGTCGGACGAGTCCATCACGCCGTCGTGGTCGGAATCGTCACAGGCGTTGCCGATGCCGTCGCCGTCGATGTCGTTCTGTCCAGGGTTCGAGGCGAGTGGACAGTTGTCGCCGCTGTTGAGCAGGCCGTCGTCGTCTGCATCTTCGTCGCACGCGTCGCCGAGGCCGTCGCCGTCAGCATCGTGCTGGTCGGGGTTGGCCACGAGCGGGCAGTTGTCGCGTGCGTCGGTGATCATGTCGCCGTCGTCGTCGTCTTCGGCGTCGTCATCCACTCCGTCGCAGTCGGTGTCGGGCGACCCGAGGCCCACCGACGCGAAGGCCCGCAGGACCTGGCACTCCTCGTTCGACGCGACGCCGTAGAGGTCACGCGCCGCCATCCGCGTGGCCCAGCGCAGGTCGGTGAACTGCGAACGTCGGCCCAGATCGTCGCCCGTGAGCGCGGCGTACCACGTGTCGGCCATGACCTCGCGACCAAGACCCTGGACCGTGATGCCGTTGTGGACGCCACCGACGGCAACCAGGGACGCCGCCTTGTTCGGAATGCCAGCGTTCGTGTGCACGCGGCCGTTGTCGTTCGTCCCGTCGGGTTCGACACCGGGAGCGAGCACCCGGAGACCGACGCCATCGCCGCTGATGGCGGGGTCGAGGTGATCGGGGTGACCACAGGCCGGTGGATTCGACATGTCGCGAAGTGTCCCCTGCGGCAGCCCGCCACCGCAGCCACCGTTGCGAGGAATGTCTTCGCCGATGAGCCAGTCTGCGTCGTCGACCATGGAGCCGAAGACATCGGACATGTGCTCGTTGATCGCGCCAGGCTCTCGCCGGCTCCTGAAGTTGGCCTCGGTGTCGACCACCGCGTGCGTGAACTCATGGCCGACGACGTCCAGCCACGTCCAGTCGTCGGCGAAGAGCAGGCAGTCTTCGCCTCCCCACGCGTTCCCGGTGTTTCCGTAGTTGACGAACATCTCGATCTGCGTGTCGTCTCCGTCGTAGGAGCGCCGTTCGTGCGCATCGCGCCAGTAGGCATAGACATCCCGGATGGAGTCGTACGCCCGTTGTCCATCGCCATCGCCATCGAGGAGGCCGACGCGCACCTCGCGCCCGTCCTCGGTGAACCAGAGCGTGTGATTCGGTGAGAACGGACTACTGAAACAGATCTCGGATGTGTTGAATCTGGCATCGAAGATCTCGAGATCGAGCGCCTCTCTCACCTTCGACGTCACTTCGCGTACCTTGCCGTCGAGGGCGTCGACGACGACATCCCAGGGGCCGCCGGGAGCCAGGATCACCATGTGCCACGCGAGGCGCGGATGGTCCCGGGGTTCAACGATCCCGCCTGGTGGCGGGGCGGTCGGCGCGACCCACGTCTTGTCGTGATCGAGTTCCGGCCAGTAGAACACCAGGCCGGGCTTGCCAACGAGGTGGCTGGGGTCTGGGGTTCCACCGCCGACCGCGGCCACGGCCCGCTGGAAGGCCTGCTGCACCGTGATGGTCGGTGCGGTGTCAGGTGTGGCCTGGAACCAGGCTGATGAAGACGGTACCCAGCGACCGCTGGAGCTCGTGAAGTCGTTGCCGCGGAAGTGAAGGGTCAATCGGGTGTCGAGCACGGGAATGCCCTCGCGCAGCTGTTCGACCGAGAACTGGACGCTGCCGTCCGGGTTGACCTGCTGTCGCACGGGCCTGAAGCGAACGGAGCCGTCGCTCACGAGCTGGTAGAGGTCGCGATACTCCTCGAGAAAGCTCATCGCGCGGACAGATGGTGACTGGGTCGGCGATCCCGCCGGCACGCGGCCGGCCACGTGGATCGACAGACCCTTCTCCCATTCGACGTCCAGGGGAATCAGCGACGCCCCGCGCAGGCGGTTGAGCCCAGCCATGACGGGAGAGTCCTGCGGTTCGATGATGTAGGCAAAGGCCCCGGGCAAGGTGCCGGTTCCGCTGGCGGTGGTCACGACCACGTTGACCGCACCAGCGGCGTGCGACGGCGTCACCGCCGTGATGGTCGTCGCATTGACGACCACCACCGAAGTAGCCGCGCTGCCGCCCAACGCCACTGTCGCGCCCGCGATCAAGTTCGTTCCCGTGATCGTCACCGCCGTCCCACCAGCCGTCGGACCTGACATCGGCACGATACTGGTCACCGTGGGTGCCAGCGCGGCAGCCGTGGCAGCCACGCCAGGCGAGAACTCCGATGTGTCGGTTGGCGTGGCGCCGTTGAGCAACGTCGCCGTCGCGCTGACGATGGCGCCCACCGCAACCGTCGGGAGCGACGCCGCGAACGTCGCGTGGCCGGTGGCGTCGGTAGCGACCATCGTTTCGCCGAGATACACCTGTCCCTCTGCGTGCCCACTGGCGTTGACGGCGCTCGATCGGAAGACCTGCACGCGAACGCTGCGCGAGGCCAGGCTCGCCAGTGTGCCCGTCACGGTCGTGGTCGGACCGGCGACGGCGCTCGACAGCACCGGGTGGTTCTGGAGGCCGTTGGCTCCGGCGTCAGCGTCGTTCACATCGTTGGCGGTCACACCGTCTCCGCCAAGGTCGATCCCGAGAGGGGCGTTCTCGGAGATGCTGTTCCTGAGGATGGCGTTTCCCGCCCCGCCTGCCACGACGATGCCGCCCCGGGGAGGCACGGATCCGCTCCCGTTCCTCCGGATGATGTTGCCGAGCGACGCGCCGAGCGCCGTGTCGTAGAGGCTGCCGATGGCGTTGGCGCTCGACGACGACACCAGCACGCCGACACCGGTGTTGTCTTCGATCGTGTTCGCCTCGACGGTGTTGCCCGTCGTCTGCGCCAACTCGATGCCGACGCGGCTGTTGGCGATGACGTTGCCCTGGCTGAATCGCGTGCCGCTCAGGTACCACGAGCCGATGGTGTGCGACCCGCCGCCCTGCACGAGGATGCCGCGCAGGCAGGTGCCGATGGCCACGCCAGCGGCGTTCAGGCACACGTAGTTGTTCGCGACGCCGATACTCGTCGAGTCTCGCAACTCGATCGCGCGCTGGATGCCCATCACGATGTTGCGGGTGGCGATGGTCGACTGGCCGATGCTGCCGGTCGCGGCGCCAGTGAACAGGATGCCGATGGGCGCGGCGCGACTCGACACGCCGCCGGGATCGACACCGATCCTGTTGGCGACGAGCAACGCAGCGCCGCTCTCGATCGACACGTCGACCTCCGCGCTGGCGGCGATCGTGTTGCCTCCGCCCACTGACGCCATGCCAATCGCCACGCTGCCCCCGAGCACGCGGACACCGTACCGGTTGCCCTCGGCCGCGCCGCTCCCGTTCAGGCCGATCAGGTTGCCCCGGATGGTCGTGTTCGTGGCGCCGACGCCCGAGATCAGGAGGCCTTCCTGCTGGTTGCCCGCGATGAGATTGTGGTCCTCGTCCAGGTGCCCGCCGATTCTCGTGTTGGGCACGGCCTCGACCGACACGCCACGCAGGTTGCCCGCGAGCGGCGCGGCGCCGTACCCCTTGCCGATCACGCACCCGGTGATGACGATCGCCGATGCCGGCGTCCCCGCGACGACCCTGATCGCGCCACCACCGAAACCGTCGATGATCAGGCCGTCGATGGTGACCTGCGTCACCTTGATGACGAACCCTGCGGCCCCCGCACCGGCCGAGGCGCCCGAGATCCGGATGCGCACGACCGCGTTGAAACCCGTCGGCAGTGAGTTCTTGGCCGTTCCCGCCTGCGTGTAGCCGTTGATCGACAGGGCATCGGTGATGTCGGGGAGCGGCGTCAGTGGCGCGATGGTGGCCAGCGCGCCGGGCGGCAGGCTGATGCCGAAACTGATGGCGTCGAGGCCCGGCGTCGCGTTCGCGCTCAGCATGGCCTGGCGAAGCGACCCGGGCCCGGCGTCGTTCGTGTTCGTCACGAAGAACGTGGCGGCGCTCGCTTGCGGCGCGGCGATGACGACGACACCGGCAAGCACCGCGCGACACCAGACGCTCCCGACACTCCTCGAACCGCGACGCTTTGCCATGCCGCCCTCCGGGACGATGTGCTGCTATCCCGTTCACGGCTGACGGGTGCCAAAGGGAAGGACCGCGGCGACCCCGGGAGCGAACGTCAGCTCGGGAGCCCCATCACGACGAAGCTGGCCCAGAGTGCGGGGTGGTCGGGGAGTGGAACGGCTCCCCGGTGACCGCGCACGACAACGCGGCCTCGACGCAGGTCCGACAGCAACGCCAGCTGTGCATCGCGCAACGCCAGGCTCGGGTCGGCGCGTGCCGCGAGCGAGCGGTAGAACGACGGCATGAGCCTGGCGGCGGGCTCGTCGGCGACGTCCCACAACGTCGCCACGACGCGGCGTGCGCCAGCGTAGAAGAACGCACGCGCCAGGCCGAGCAGACCGTCGCCGCTGGCCTTGCCAAGCCCGCTTCGGCAGGCGCTGAGGACGACAAGATCCGCGTGCAGCTCGAGGTCGTAGATCTCTCGCGCCGTCAGCCGACCGTCATCAGGACCCTCGTGGTCGATGCTGGTCGCGTCGAGTGCGAGGTAGGAGTCGAGCGGCGCGTCGTCGTGCATCACCCCATGTGTGGCTACGTGCACGATGTTCGCGGCGCCGAGTTGTCGGCGCAGGTTCGACTCGGACGCCGCGCGGCCTTCGAGCGTGACGACACGCGCAGGTCCGAGTGCGCGGCCGACGGCAGCCAGCTCGCGTCTCGCTCCTGGCAGGCGTCGCAGCCGCTCGGTCCCGCCATCCTGCGGCAACACGGCGGGGGATCCGACGAGCAGGCGCGTCGCGTCCGGGCAGCACGTGGTCGACCCCTCGCTCGAGGCGACCACCGACACCGCCGGAGCGTACGACAGCGCGTAGTCTTCGACGAGATGACGGCCGCGCGCATCCAGCAGCGCTGCGAACGACAGGGCCGCGAGTGGCCCGTGTGGCACGATCAGCACGCGACGCGGCGGCGTTGGAGGCGATGACGGCAGCAACGGCTCGACCACGAGGCGGTGCAGGTCGCGCGCCGCCCGCACGGAGGCTGCCCGGCCGGGCGCGCGCCACAGCGTCGCGACCAATGCCTCGAGCCGACGGTCGTCGATGTCGACACGGGCTGACAGGACCTCACCATCTGGCGAGAGCAGCCAGGCGCGCGTGATGGAAGGGCCGACCCAGTAGCTGAGGATCGAGATGTCGCGCTCGCGGGCAATGCGGCGCATGTCAGCCATGGTCGCGGGCGGTACCGCAGCGCCGCTCGGCAGGTCGTCAGCCGACCGTGGCAGTTGTCGCGACGTGGTCCCGCGTGTGGCGAGCTGACCTGGCGCCTCCCTGGTGTGGCTCGCGGGCGAGGCGACGGATCCCGTCAGCACGGCAGCGGCGGGAAGCGGCGACGGCTGGCGCTGTGCCCGGCGTGCAACCAGCAGATCCGTGAAGGCGCGCGCCCGGGCTCGCTCTGCCACCGCCATGGCGTCGGCGGGACGCTGGAGCGTGTCGAGGGCCTCGAGCGCGATCCCGAACAGCTCCGTGAACCGGTCCATGAAGCCCCGTTTCATGTAGTCGTTCGGCACCAGGCGCGCCCGCAACGACTCGATCACGTCGAGGGCCTCGCTGGCGTCGGCGTACGCGTCCTCGTGGCGCCCGAGCGCTGCCTGGGCGCGGGCCCTGACCCACAACGAGTAGAGCAGCCGCTCGGCATCCTGCATGCCGCGCGCGAGGGCGACGGCCCGTGTGGCCGGCTCGAGGGCCAGCGTGGCGCGTCCGCCAACCACCTCCACATAGGCCGCGGCGTGCTGCGCCCAGTAGTGGCCTGTGTCGTCGTGTGTCGCGTCGATGCCGAGGAGGTGGCGCGCGCCCTCAGAATCGCCGAGATCGGCGAGGCACATGGCCAGCGACAGCTCCGTCAGGCGCCGCTCGTCGATCGCGTCGGTCCTCCGGATGGCGTCGAGCGACATGTCGAGATATCGACGACGCATGGCCACCTGCCCCAGTGTCTCGTAGGCGGCCGCGATCGTGCGTGCGGTCTGGGCGTACCCTTGCAGGTCGCCGGCGTCGTGCTGGATCGCGAGGGCACGCTGGTAGGCGGCAAGGGCCAGGTCGTGCTGGGCGTGCACGCGGTAGATGCGGCCGAGACTGGTGAACGACCGCGCAAGCGCCACTCGGGCGCGCGCCCCTGCGCCAAGCAGCGCTTCGACGGCGGCGACCGCATCATCGAATGCCGCACGGTAGTCGCCAGCGGTGAACGCCGCGTCTGAACGCGAAGAGAGAAGTTCGGCAATCGCCAACAGGTCGCCGACGCTGCGGGCCAGTGACAGCCCGCGCTCGATGAGCCCGGATCGCTCGGTGGCATTCCGCGACAGGAAGACCAGGTTGCGAAGGACCGACGCCTGAGCCGCCTGGTCGCCGAGTGCGACGAAGGTCGACAGGGCCTCGTCCCAGGCCGTCCTCGCCTCGTCGCGACGCCCGATCCAGAACAGGGCGACGCCGACGTCCTGATGGCCACGAGCGGCGTTCGCCTGGTCGCCGATCGCCAGGAACAGGGCCCGCGAGCGACGGTGCTCGTCGAGCGCGTCGGCGTAGCGGCCCTGGTCGTGCGCGATCGCCCCGAGGCCGCGGTGACACCCTGCTTCGAGCGACTGGTTTCGCGTGTCGAGCGCGTACGCGAGCGCGGCCGTGAATCGCTCCGCCGCTCCGTCGTACTGGCGCAGGTTCAGCAGTCTGAGCGCTTCGGCGAATGCACGATGGCCTGGCGTGTCCGGGTACCCGCGTTGCGCCTGTGGCGTCTCGTCTACCGCCGGATCGGCGACGGCGTGTCCGCAGACGTCGGGACTCCCGTACGCGGTCATCCAGACCGCCACGATCGCCGTGAGCACGACGCGAAGGCTGCGCCGACGCCGACCGGCGTTCCTCGTCATGGCATCTGCAACGCGTCGAGCGCCAGGCATGCGAGCCCGGCGCGGGCCGCGGTTCCCCAGCACAGCGGCTGCAGGACGGCGCGGGCGTCGGCATCACGACCGGCCGCGTGCAGCGCAACGGCCAGGTGCCATTCGGCATCGTGACGAGCATCAGCCGACAGGAGTGCGCGCGCGCGTTCCAGCGCCGGCACGGCTGCCACGGCGTCGCCAGCGCCGAGCCGCGCCATTCCGAGCAGCAGCCACGCGTCGCCAAACGTCGGCGTCTCGCGCGTGATCGCGTCGAGCGTGGTCGTCGCGCTGCCGAGGTCGCCTTCGTCGAACGCGCGACGAGCCTCGTCGAAACTCGACGTGGGGCGGTGGCCCTCGGCATCGCCGCGCCACGTCACGCCCGCAAGGCCCATGACCGACGTATCGAGGCGTTCGGCGCGCAACACGGGCAACGGCAGGACGCCCACCACGGCGGGTCGCGGCACACCAGGGACCGCTGGCACGTCGACCGGTCCGAATGA
Source organism: Acidobacteriota bacterium (assembly GCA_016789685.1). GTDB lineage: Bacteria > Acidobacteriota > Vicinamibacteria > Vicinamibacterales > JAFNAJ01 > JAEUQQ01. The sequence continues at coordinate 9,469 of JAEUQQ010000420.1, forward strand.
CGGGGCCAGCAGGGCGATCCCAAGCGATGCCGCCGCCGCGAGCGAGGTCAGCGCGATCCCGCGTTGACGGCGGAAGGCCAGCACGCGCGCCGGCGGAGCCTGCGCGGTGATGACCGTGGCGACGCGCCGGTCGAGTCGTGCGATCGCCTGCTCGTGCAAGTCGCCGGCATGCACTTCGTCGAGTGCCTCGGCGAGCATTCGGCACACCGCGCACGCGCGAACGTGGTCGAGAATCGGCTGCGCCTCGACCGGGGGCACCTCGCCGGATCGCGCCGCCATCATCCGGCCGGGCTCGGGACAGGCCCCCCTCAGAGCCGCACCTGCCGCCAGGTCGCGTTCGACGTGCTCGAAGAGGGCCAGTTCGTCGGCATCGATGTCAGCCGGCCGCCGCCGCACGTCGGTCATCGGGCCACCTCCAGCGACTTCCTGACCAGCTCACGTGCGTACTGCAGGAGTCCCTTCACCTGGGTGTCTGACAGGCCAAGCGTCGCGGCGATCTCGGCGCGATCCATGCCGTGCACGTACCTGAGCAGCAGGCACGCCCGGTGAATCGGCTTGAGCGCCCGCACCTGGTCGAGCCAGAACTCCGTCGACTCTGCCGGAATAGTCACGGACTCGGTGGCCGTCGCTTCGTGACGCCGGACGACATCACGATGCCGCCAGTGGTCGATCGCTCGCCGCTTGACGAACGTCACGAGCCAGCCCGGCAGCATGGCCGGCGTCACGTCGGCGCGATGCTCGACGAGCGCGACGAAGGCGTCTCCGGTGATCTCCTCGGCAACATCGCGTCGGCCGGCGACACGCAGGGCGTGGCGGAACACGAGGTCCCGGTACGTGCGGTACACCCGTTCGAATTCCTCCATCTCGATCACGGATGGCGACCCTCGAGCGGAAGAACGGGACTGCCCGCCCGAGCCATCGTCGCCGCGCGAGGGCGCGATGGCTCGACGTGGTCACGACGAGTGGCCGTAGCCGGCGAGGCTCGACCTCCGCGGCCTGGCCCTCAACCGGCGCGTGCGACGTCGTGTGCCACTACGGCCGGTATGAGCCCGCATTGTACCGGAACTCGATGGCTGACGGCGACCAGGTGTGGCGGTCAGCGCGTGCTCCGCGCCGCTGCGCCAGCCGCTGGCAGTTGCTCACTCGAATCGCGCGGCTGCCGCCCGAACGTCCTCGAGCAGCTTCACGTCTGCGCCGGCGAGCAGTCTCCGATCGCGCAGCGACTCGAGGATGCGGAGCGCGTCGAGATACGCGCCCTTCGCGGCGGCGCGTTCGCGATCGCGTGCCGCGCCGGTCGCGGCCGCCGCCGCCCGCGCGTGCAGGTCGCCGCGGAGCTGGTGCGCAAGCGACAGGTTCCGGCTGGTGCGGCGATCCTGCGGAAATTCGATCACCAGCTGCGCGTACATGTCGACCGCGTCACCGGCACGCGCCAGCGCGGCCTCCCGCACATCCTGGGCGGCGAGTGCCTCGGCGAGCCGCATGTTCGCCAGCGCGAGTTCGCCACGGAGCCGGCCGTTGCGCGACTCGGTGTCGGTGATGCCGCGCAGGATTCGTCGCGCGGCCTCCAGGTGCCCGACCGCATCGACTGGCCTGTGCAGATTCACCGCGGCCTGTCCCAGGCGCGAATACGAGCGCGCGAGTTGCTGCTGCGCACGCATGTTCGCCGGATCACGCTCGGCCACGGGGCGGATCACGTCGAGCGCACGCGCTGCGAACGCGAGCGACGTCTCGTCGTCGGCATCCTCGTAGACGCTGCTCGTCAGCCAGTACGTCGACCACAACCCGCTGCGCAGCGGCAGATAGTCGGGGTGCGCCGCGACCAGCGGCTCGTAGATGGCCGCAGCCGCCGCCATCTCGCGTTCGGCCTCCGGCAGCTGGTCTTCCCACGCCAGGGCCAGGCCGAGTTGCGCGTGCGAATCGCCCAGCACCCGTGCGACGTCGAGGGCGCGATCGCGATCGGCACGAAGGGGTGCGGCCAGCGCGATCGCCCTGCGGAAATACGGAAACGCACCTGCATAGCGGCTGCTCGTGGATAGATTGCGGCCGAGGTCGTGCTGCACCTGTGCGAGTGCCAGCGTCAACGACACGTCGCCAGCGGCCGACCCCGCGAGGGCGTCGTACTCGCGCAGCGCCGTCTCGAGATCGCGGCCCGCGCCCTCGTAGTCGTTGGCTTGCGCGCGGATGTTGCCGAGAATCCGCGCATTCTCGGCGAGCCCGCGCCTGAGCCCGACATCGCCCGGTGTGGCCGCGAGCAACGCGGTCCGGATCGCACGCGCCTTCTCGTAGCTGGCGATCGCCTTGCCGATCTCCACGAGATTCGGGTTGCTCGGGTTGCCCTGCAGGTCGCCCATCTTCTCGTAGCCGGCAGCGATCTCCGCCTGCAGCAGCGGATCACCTCCCGCCTCGAGTGCCAGGCGATCGAGGTGCTCGAGCGCTCGCGCCAGCATCACCTCGCGCGCCTCGGTGGCCCCGTGGAGCCGTTCCACCAACGGGCCGATCTCGAACAGCAGCGAGTGCGACAGCGCCCGCACGTCGTCGAAACGCCTCGTGGCCCGATCGCGTTCGGCTCGCGCGACGCGCGCCTGCCACATGGCGATGCCGGCGCCGCTCACGAGCGCGAGGGCGACCAGGATCGCCGCCGCCACGGCCACTCGATTCCGTCGCACGAAACGTGACGCGCGATAGCGGATGGTCTGCGGCCGTGCGGCAATGGGACGGCCCGCGAGGTGGCGCCGCACGTCGTCGGCAAACGCCTCGACCGAGGAGTAGCGCCGCTCGGGCTCCTTGCGCAGCGCCATCATGACAATGGTGTCGATGTCGCCCTCCAGGAGCGGCGCAGGGGAGTGTCGCGCCGCGGGCGCGGTCCGTGCGCTCCGCCTCACGGCATCGCTCGGAGGCGGCGGCATCACCTCGTCGAGCGTCCGTGCCGCGTCCTCGATGTTGCCGCTGTCGAGCGCCAGCGGCCGCGTGCCCGTGAGCAGTTCGTAGAGCACGACGCCCAGAGAGTAGACGTCGGTGGCCGTCGCGATTGGGCCGCCGCGCACCTGCTCGGGTGAGGCGTAGGCCGGCGTGAACGCCCGCATCCCCGTCATCGTCAGCTCGGCGGCCCCGGGCGTCGTCTCTGCGTCACCCTCACCGAGGCGGTCGCGCGATGTGTCGACGATCTTCGCGAGCCCGAAGTCGAGGAGCTTCGGCTGGCCGTCAGCCGTCACGAGGATGTTCGGCGGCTTCAGATCGCGGTGGACGACAAGCTGCCGGTGGGCGTAGGCCACTGCGGCGCACACGTCGCAGAACAGGCGGAGTCGTGCGGGCACGTCGAGCCCGGCTCGATCGGCGTACACGGGGAGCGGCTGGCCGTCGACGTACTCCATCACCAGGAACGGCTCGCCGTGCGGCGTCACGCCACCATCGAGCAGCCTCGCGATGTTGGAGTGATTCAACGAGGCCAGGATCTGCCGTTCTCGGCGGACGCGGCGTTCGAGGTCGGCGTCGAAGAGGCTCTGTCGAATCAGCTTCAGGGCGACCCGGTGTTCGAACGCACCGTCGGCCCGCTCGGCGAGGAACACCGTGCCCATCCCGCCGCGACCAATCTCGGACGCGATGCGGTAGTTGCCGAAGAGGCGCCCGACGGCCGACGGCGTGGCGTGTGCGCCCAAGGCGCCGAACAGGGCCGCGTCGTCGATGTCGAGGAGGGGCTCAGGCCCGTCCTCGTCGGTCGCGGCGAGCAACGACGCCACCTCGTCGCGCAATGTGCCGTCGCCAGCGCACGTTGCGTCGAGCCACGCGCCCCGCAACGCCGGCGGTTGGTCGAGCGCCCGGCCGAACACGTCCTTGACGCGCTGCCACTGACGGGGATCCATGATGGGGGGGCGACCCGGCATACCAGTGTATCGGCAATCGCGCCACCCGTTCGCAATCCGCTCGCCGGGGGGCCGCGCCCGGCGAGGCGGGGCCCGCGGCGATGAAGCTCGACGCAGCTTCGTCGCGAGCGCACTCGTCCCCGCGGCCCAGAACACCCCTCCCGCGTTGTTGTACATCGCACGTTCGACAACGATCTGCGCGGCC
>JAEUQQ010000488.1 GCA_016789685.1 Acidobacteriota bacterium
CGGACATTGCGAATCCCGACATCACGAATCCCGACATCGCCAACCCGGACATCGCGAATCCCGACATCGCGAACCCCGACATTGCGAACGTGCGCGTGGCGAATCCCGACATCGCCAACCCAGACATCGCCAACCCTGATATCGCCAATCCGGACATCGCGAATCCAGACATCGCCAACCCCGACATCGCCAACCCCGACATCGCGAACACGACGCTGACCGACGAGACGTGGACGATCACGAACACGGGCAACACGGCCGCGTCGTTCAACGTGAACCTCTTCCTGGCGCAGGCCACGAACAAGATCTGCGCGTCTGGCCAGACGCCGACCGACAACGGCTGCATCGCGACGCAGTTGATCCTGCACAAGGTGTACACGACGCCGACGGCGCTCGCGTGCGAGGTGCAGGTGCAGTCGCAGAACGTGCTGATCGCCAACATATCGAACCCGCGGTTCGTGACGCCGGGCACGGGGGCGACGACGGCCAACGACCCGTCGATCAACAACGCGACGCTGTGGCTGGCGCCGGGCGAGGTCGCGCGCATCACGCTGCGCATCGCCGACCCCAACCGCAACGACAACGCCTCGGTGGGCGGCGCGACGATCGACCCGGTGTTCTTCCCGACCAACTCGGGCCAGGGCGGGGTGCTGACGCCGTTCGTCACGCAGCAGGCCATCAACACGACGAGCATCGGCGCGGGCGGCACGATCACGCGCTATCCGGCGTCGGTGTTCTTCGTGCAGCAGCCGACGACGACGCCGGTGGGCTTCCCCATCGCGCCGCCGGTGTCGGTGCAGGTGCGCGATCAGCTCGGCGCGCCGCTCGCGGGCGCGTCGGTGACGCTGGCGCTGCTGCCCTCGACGGCAGCCGGCGCGGTGATCACCGGCGGCGACGCGACGACGACGGATGCGAACGGCATGGCGACCTTCGCCGGCCTGCAGGTGGATCTGGCCGGCTCGGCCTACCAGCTCGAGGTCACGGTCATCGACGCCTCGGCGACGACGGCAGAGTCGATCTCGAACACCTCCGTGCCCTTCGACGTGCCGCTCGCGGTCGTCAACGTCAATGACGCCGGTGCCGGTTCGCTGCGCTACGCGCTCGAGCAGGCCAACGCGTCGACGGGCCGCCGCGAGACGATCGTGTTCCTCATCCCGGGCGCCGGCCCGCACACGATCCAGCCGGTGACCGAGTTGCCGACGATCGTCGACCCGGTGGTGGTCGACGCGCGGACGCAGCTGGGCTACACGCCGCTGACGCCAGCCGTCGTCGTCTCGGGTGCGGCGATACCTGGCCCCTTCGTCAATGGCGGCCTGATTGACATCACCGCCGACACCACCGAGGTGCGCGGCCTGATGGTGCGGAATTCGGGCACCAACGGCATCCGCGTGCGCGGCGACAACGCGCGCGTCAGCGACAACGTGGTCTCGGCGTCGTTCGCCAGCGGCGTCTTCGTCGAGGGCGGCACGGGCACGACGATCGCGGGCAACGTCATCGGCCTGTCGGCCGGCGGCCTGCTCCCGTCGCTGCCCAACGGCGTCGGCATCGAGGTCACCGAGTTCACGGGCACGGCGGCCGCGAACCTGGTGATCGACGACAACATCGTGTCGGGCAACACGTCGGCCGGCATCGCGCTGCGCGCGGCGGCGGGCGGCCCGGTCGACACGACGATCACGCGCAACCTCATCGGCCTCGACGTCACGGGCTCGGTGATGGCCGGCAACGGCAGCGCGCCCGATCAGCTCGGCGGCCTCGTCATCGAGGCAGGCCCGGGCACGCGGGTGGGCACGCTCGGCAACGGCAACGTCATCGGCGGCAACTTCGGCCCCGGCGTCAGCGTCGGCGCGCTCGCGCTGCCCTCGACGGCCACCGGCGTGACGCTGCTGGCCAACTACATCGGCACCAACGCGGCGAGCCTGTCGCTCGGCAACACGCAGGGCGGCGTCGTGCTCGCCAACGCGGCGACGAACCTGGTCGGCGGTGACGCGCAGGTGGCCGGCACCGAGAACGTGATCTGGTTCAACGGCGCGGCCGGCATCAGCGTGACCGGCGCCGCGAGCACGGGGAACACGTTCCGGTTCAACAGCATCTCGGGGAACACCGGACTCGGCATCGACCTCGGCGCCACGGGCGTGACGCCCAACGACGGCGATGCGGATGCCGACGCCGGCCCGAACGGCCTGCAGAACTTCCCAGTGCTGCAGTGGGCGCAGAACGACGTGCTGCCCGGTGTGACCACGGTCGGCTTCACGCTCGGGGCGGCGCCGGGTACCTACCGCGTCCGCATCTACTCGAACGCGACCTGCGATGCGAGCGGCAACGGCGAAGGCGAGCGGCAGGAAGACACCTCGCTCATCGCCCACCCGGGCGGCCTCGTCACCTACCAGGTCGACCTGGTGGGTCCCGCGGTGACGGGCCCGATCGCCGCTGGCCGGTTCGTGACGCTCACGGCGACGAACCTGAACACCGACGACACGTCGGAGTTCTCGAACTGCGCGGTGGTGGTGGCGCCTGCGTCGGGCTCGTTCTTCGTCCCAGGCACGGCGGGCGGGACGGCAAACCTCAACAACCTGGGCGACATCAACTTCCCGGCTGGCGCCGGCGGCACGGCCCCCGTGGGCACGGGCCTGTTCCTGAGCCCCGGGAGTTCAGTCAGCGTGACCGCCACGGGCCAGTTCGATCCCAGCGGTGGCGCAGGCTTGACGGGCCCCGACGGACAACCCGGCCCCGACTGGGCGATAGGTTACTTCCTTGATCCGACTCTCACGCGCCTCTCGCTGATCGCCCGGATCGGCACGGGACCATGGCAGTTCGTGGGCGTGGGGCCGACGGTGCTGACGGCGGGCGGCGCGGGTGGCGAGCTGGAGTTCGCCATCAACGACAGCCTCTACAACGACAACAGCGGCGGCCTCGACGTGGCCGTCGTCCAGCTCGCGCAGGTGACGCTCGGTGACCTCGCGGCGACCTTCGACGGCAACCCGAAGCCGGTGTCGGTCGTGACCTCGCCGGTGGGCCTCAGCACGTCGGTGACCTACGACGGCAGCGCGACCGTGCCGTCCGCGGTCGGTTCCTACGCGGTGGTGGCCACGGTCACCTCGCCCGGCTATGTCGGCACGGCGTCAGACACGCTCGTGATCAGCGGCGGCGCACCGATCGTGGCGAGCATCGCGATCACCAACGCGAGCGCGGTCTTCGACGGCTTCGCCAAGCCGGTGTCGGTTGTGACGGGGCCGGTGCCCGGGCTGAGCTACACGGCGACGTATGACGGCAGCCCGATCGTGCCGAGCGCCATCGGGGCGTACCTGGTGAATGCCACGATCACCGACCCCGGCTACACGCCGGCGGCGACGTCGGCGATTCACAAGATCGCCTCGACTCTCGCCGCAGGTGGCAACGGGGGCACACCGTACGCGCGGTACTGCGGCGCGGGCGTGTTCGCCAACGGGCTCGGCGTCAGCCCGCCCAACACCTCGCTGTGGAGCGCGCAGCTCCTCTGCAGCGACGCCGCGCATCCGGCGACGTTCGGTAACACCGACACGCCGCCGTTCAACACACCCGACACGGTGCTTGCGTGCCCGGCCGGAGAAATCATGGTGGGCGCGCGTGCCATCTACGGCGAAGTGGTCGGGTTCGGCACTGGCGACTTCATGATCGCGGTGGCGCCGCGGTGCCAGTTGCCGACGGGCGGAGCCATCACGGAACCGTTCGCGCCGGCGCCCGGCACGCCAGGCGGCGTGTCGCAGAACGTCGTGCTCGACTGCCCGACCAGCCAGGGCGTCACGGGCGTGCTCGGAGGCGCGGGCTCCATCGTCGATTCGCTGGCGCTGGTGTGCTCGCCTGTAGTGGCAATCGCGTCGGTGAGCCCCGTCGGCAACGTCTCGGGCTCGCAGATGCTCACCATCAACGGCGTCAACCTGCCGGCCACCGCCAACGTCAACACGGTGGTCTTCAACCAGGGAGGCGGCGACATCCCCACGCAGTACGTGTGGGGCGCCAACGCGACGCGGGTGATCACGCGCCTGCCTGGGCTGACCTCCGGCCTGCCGACGACGGTCAGGCTCAGGAACGAAGCCGACACGATTTCGACGGCCGCGTTCCCCATCGTGATCACCAATGGTCCGGGGACGCCGGTCCTGCTGTCGGTGCTCAGCGGCTGCGGGGCCGGGACGCCGATCACCAACATCACGGCGAACGGCGCGTTCGCCATCGATGGTGAGGGCATCGACACGTCGGGCACCACGATCGTGTGGACGCTCGACCAGGCACCGTTCACGCAGTTCCTGCAGACGGGCCTGGCGTCGAGTGGTGGTCCGACCGGTGGGGTGTGTTCGTTCCCCGTGACCGGCGCGCCCGCCGGACTGACGTCGGGGAACTGGCTCGTGCAGATCTACACGACCGTGGGGGGATTCCCCAGCGCGCTCAGCAATGGCATCGTGGTCACCGTCCCGTAACGGGCACGACGATGAAAGCGGCCGTCGCAAGACGGCC
>JAEUQQ010000587.1 GCA_016789685.1 Acidobacteriota bacterium
GAGGCGCGACAGCGGCAGGCCCGGCAGGCGGATGTCGATCGCCTTGCCTTCCATGTGCAGGCTGTGCGACGCGACGCCGCCGCTGCGCGCGCGCAGCCGGGCATTGGTTTCAGGGGATCGGTACGCCGAGATCACGTGGAAGGGTGCCGACTGATCGGCCGACGTCGCAATCGCGTGGAGCAGGTCGTAGAGGCCCGGCTCGATGGGGTGCTCGGCGCCGGTGTAGTGGTCGCGGAGGTACTGCTGCAGGCGCACCAGCGACGACGAGACGTATTCGCCGCCGATCCTGTAGGCGACCGACAGGGTCTCGTGCGTGTGCGTGTGCACGAATGACAGGGTCCGTGTGCTCACGCCGGCGGCTAGTCCCTCGAGCGGCGTGACGATCGCGCCGACGCACGCCGCGCCAAGGGCCCGCAGGCAGGATCGACGCGAGACGCGGCCGAGGTCGGTCGTGGAGGTCGGAGGCGTCATCGCGTGCCGTCGATTATAAACAGAGTCGGCCCGGCCCCTTCGGTAGAATGCCGGGGTGCGCACCCGTTTCAGGCACTCGCAGACGACCTTTCGACGTTTCTTCACGCACGTCCTCCTCGTCATGTTGCTGGCGGCGGCATCGCGCCTCGCCGCTGACGAGGGTCCGGCCGAGGGCATTCGCACACAGGTCGAGCGGTTGCGCGAACACGGGTACATCACCCTGCACGGCGAGGCGGTCTACAACACGCCCGAGCTGGCGGCCTTTTACGAACAGCGGGCGTTTGCGCCGGCGTGGACGCGCCCCGGCGCGCTTGCCGAACTGCAGGCCGCCGTGCGCGACAGCGCACGGGATGGCCTCAGCCCGGCTGACTACCACCCCGACGCGATCGCGAAGGCGCTTGCAGTGCGCGACCGTGTCAGCATCGACCTGCTCGCGACCGACGCCCTGGCGCGGCTCATGGCGCACCTGCGGCGCGGCAAGGTCGATCCCGCGACGCTGAATCGCGAGTGGAACGTCGATCCGCGCACCGACACGACGCCCCTGGTGGCCCTGCTCGACATCGCGTTCGTCGGCCCTTCGGTGTCACATGTCATCGACCAGCAGCGGCCGGCGCACTTCATCTACGACGGCCTGGTGACGACGCTCGCCGCGCATCGCGCGATCGCCGAGCGCGGTGGCTGGGGCACGGTGCCAGCCGGCCCGACGCTCGCCCTCGGCGACAGCGACCCGCGCGTCGCGCGAGTGCGCGCCCGCCTGGCCGCGTCGGGCGACCTCGCTGCAGGCGGCGACCTGGCGTCTGAGGTGTTCGACGCCGACCTCGAGGCGGCCCTCAAGGCGTTCCAGGATCGACACCGGCTCACGGCCGACGGCGCGCTCGGCAAGGCCACGACCGAGGCGCTCAACGTGTCGGTCGCGACGCGGATCGACCAGGTCCGCGCGAACCTCGAGCGAGCCCGCTGGGTGCTCGGCGGTCTCGGCGACTCGTTCGTGCTGGTGAACCTGCCCGCGTTCAAGGCCTATGTGATCCGCGACCGGCAGCTGGTGTGGGAAACGCGAACCCAGATCGGGAAGACCGCCCGGCAGACGCCGACGTTCCGCTCCGACATGCGCTACCTGGTCGTGAACCCGACCTGGACCGTTCCCCCGACGATCCTGAAGAACGACATCGTCCCGGCGGCGCGCAAGGACCCGAAGTACCTCGCGAAACGCGGCCTGGTGGCGGTCGACCGCCAGGGCCGACCGGTGAACCCCGCGTCGATCGACTGGGCCGCGGCGGCCACGCGCTTTCCCTACACGCTCGAGCAGGCGGCCGGGCGCGACAACGCGCTCGGCCGCGTGAAGTTCATCTTCCCCAACCCGCACGCCATCTTCCTGCACGACACGCCGAGTCGCGAGCTGTTCGCGCCCGACGAGCGCACGTTCAGTTCCGGGTGCATCCGCGTCGAGGCGCCGCTCGACCTCGCGGCCGTCCTGCTCGAGGGCAGTGACTGGACCCGCGAGCGCATCCAGCAGGCGGTCGACACCGGCAAGACGCAGACGCTGATGCTCCCCGCGCCGCTTCCGGTGGTCATCGTCTACTGGACGGTGAGTGTCGGCACGTCGGGCGTCGTCAGATTCGCCCGCGACGTGTACCAGTACGACCCCGCCGTGACACGCGCGCTCGACGCCCCCGTGCGCCGGGCGGTCACTTGGCGGTAGGATCACCGTGAACGGCCACTGACGAGACCGGCGCACGCGACGAGCCTCGCGCGCCCCCCGGTGTCTATCGAGGTCCCCATGCGTGCAGGCGAGACGCGCTCGCCGCCGCGCGCGACGGGCCGGCGCGAGGAGAGTCGGGAGTGAGCAGTCACCGCGTGTTGCTGATGACGACCGACCAGGCGTTCGCTGACGCGCTCACGGCGGCCCGGCCGCTGCGGGGCTGCGAGGTCGTGACGGCGCACGGGCACCTGGCGGCACGCCGCCGCCTGCGCACCCACGCGGTCGATGTCGTCATCGGGGATCCTGCCACGTCGCTCGACGACGACCTGGCGCTGCTCGACGAATTGCGGCGGATCCAGCCGGGCGTCAGGCTGATCGCGCTGGCGCACGACGCATCGCCCGAGGCGATCATCGCCGCACTCAAGGCACAGGCCTTCGCGTGCTTCTCGTCGCCGTTCGATCACAACGAGATCGCGTCGATGGCCTGGCGTGCGATCCAGGAAACGCACTGGAACGACGGGATCGAGGTGGTGTCGGGCGTGCCCAACTGGATCACGCTGCGCGTGCGATGCCGGGTGGTGACGGCCGAACGGCTGATGCGCTTCATGACCGAACTGCGCACCGACATGCCCGGTCCTGAGCGCGACCTGCTCATGACCGCGTTCCGCGAGCTCCTGATGAACGCCATGGAGCATGGGGCCGGCTTCGATCCCGACAAGGTGATCGACGTCACCGCCGCGCGGACGTCTCGCGCCATCGTCTATCACTTCCGCGATCCGGGGCCGGGCTTCGACCGCGCCGCGCTGGATCACGCACGCGACGTCGGCTCGCTCG
>JAEUQQ010000591.1 GCA_016789685.1 Acidobacteriota bacterium
TCGTCGAGCATCGTGGCGAGGGTGTCGCCGCTGCCAGGGCCGGCGTGCCGCGGAACACCAGTCAGGCGCCCGGCGAGTCGTGCGATCGACGCACGCGCGGCGTCGTACGCCGAGGCATCCGACAAGGCGCGCACGTCACGACGCAGGGCCAGCGCATCGCTCAGCGACGCGCTGCCCAGGCGTTCCCGCAGGCGCGTGAAGCGAAGGAACTCGGCGGCACCGGGATCCGCCTGGTAGGGCAAGCCCTCCCACTCGACGATGTCGCCGCCTGGAGCCGTGCGGAGCGGCGCACCGACTCCGGACAACGCGGCGGCGACGTCCATCTCGACGTCGTCTGACGGCGGCAGAGACGTTCGCGTACGAACGGCGGGTACGAAGCCCGCGGTGATCCAGTCGGCCAGGGCACCCGCGTAGTCGTGGCCGCGCTCGGGAGTGATACGCAGCAGCGACTCGACGAGCGCCACTGCGCTGGCGTCGTCGAGGGCCGCCGAGAACCTCGCACGATCGATGAGTGCCAGCGCGCCCTGGAACTGCAGCACCGTGGCGCGCGCGCGATCGGCCGACTCGGCGTGGACCAACCCCGGCGCGGCGGCCGCGGCGGCCGCGAAGGTCGCCGCATCGCGCACGCCGATCCGCTCGAGCACGAGCGCCAGCGCCGGCAGGTCGATGACCGATCGCGTGGCACGCACGCACGCCAGGCTGCGCTCGAGGGCGGAGTCGGCGAAGCGCCGCTGCGCGAACCTGACGGCGCGCAGCCGGGCCTGCGACGTGGCGATGTCTACCTCGAGCACCTGCCGCAGCAGCCACTCTGGTTCGGCGTGCTCGGCGCGCGCCACCTGCTCGGTCCATTTCGCCGCCGACGATGGCAACGTGCCCGGCTCGAACACGCGAGCCCAGAACACCGCGGCCTGTGGGCCGACGAGTGTGCCGTTTACATCGACGACAAGTGCGCCGAGCATCGCGCCCAGGTCGATGACCGGGCGCACGAACGGTTGCTGCGTGGCGTCCCATTCGGGCCGCATCGCGGCGCAGAGGCGCGCGAGGCCGCGAACGCGTCGCTCGCCATCGTCACGATCCTGCGTCGGTGGCCCGAGCAGGAAGACGCGGCGAGGCGCGTCGAGCGCCGTCACCGTGTCGAGACAGTACGCTAGGCGACCGCGTTGTTGCGCCAGCAGCTTCGGGATGAAGTCGTCGGGGTTCGACAGGCGCTCGCCGACGAGTGCCTCCCAGGCGGCAGGATACGGGACGTCGAGGCTGACCCGGCCGCGTTCGACGTGCAGGCTCCGGCCGAAGGCCGCGAACGCCGCCGCATGCTCGCGGTAGAGGGTGGCAAGCAGTTCGGGGCGACTGGCGATCGATGCCCTCGTCGTCGCGTCGACGCCCCAGAGTCCGTACGACAGCAGCGCCGCGCGCCGGTCGAGCAACACCGCGTCGCCGATGCGTTGGCGCGTCGCCCCTGGCAACAGCACGCGCCAGGTCGATTCCGGCAGGGGCGACGGGATGGTCTGGGGTGCTGATGCGCCGTGGCTGCCGGGCGAGAACGAGGGCGACGCCAACCACCCGGCCACCTTCGCACGTGCGGCATCGACCGATCGGCTGTGACCAGGCGGCACGGCGTGGACGGTACGAATCACATCGAGCGCGAGTTGCGCGCGTGGCCGGTCGGGCGACACGCCCACCGCCGCCGCGAGGCCCGCCACCGGACCGGGGAGTTCGAGTTCGTACCAGGGAAGAGGCTGCTGCGCCGTCGCCGGGCCCGACGAAATCACGACCATGGCAACGAGCAGGCCCAACGGCCGAACACGGCCGTTCGGAGTCTTCTGCTGCACGGCGGGCACAGTCTACAGCAGGCGCCGCCGGAGTGAGCGCCGGCGTACGCGAGACCCGTGCCGTGGTTCAGCTTGACGGCGTGCGACTGTGATTCGGCGCTGTCGGTCAGTGTGCACGAGACCGGGTATGATCACGGCCGCAGGCGTGATGCCCCTCCCGTGCGGCGCTGTGAACCAGCCCGCCGGCGCCGTGGCCTGTGCCGGAGTCCCCATGCTGCCTCCTCGCACGCGCACCATCGGTGCCGTGGTCGTGACCTGTGCCCTGGTCTCCGCCGTCGGCGGGCAGACCCCTTCGCCGTCGCGGCCGACGTTCCGCTCGGGCGTCGATCTCGTCACCGTTGACGTCACCGTGCTCGGGCGCAACGGCGATCCGATCGACACGCTGACTGCAGACGACTTCACGTTGCTCGTGGACGGCGCCGCACGTCCCATCGTGTCGATGCGCCAGGTCCGCAGCAGCACGACACCGGCGGCGGTGACTCCTGGCACGCCGCCACCGGTGGCACTGCCGGCCCCCGATGATGAGGCGCAGCGGCGGGTGTTCGTGCTCGTCGTCGATCGCGAACATGTGAATGCCGGCGAGGGCCAGCAGATGCTCGAGGCGGCCGCGCGCTTCGTCGACAACCTGCCCATCGACGATCGCGTGGCCCTGTGGACGCTCCCCCAGTCAACCGAGCCGTTGCGCTTCAACGAGGATCGCGAGGCGCTGCGCAGGCGCCTGCTGCTCTCGGTGGGCACGTTGCGCCCGCCCCTCGGGCCCTGGATGGTGGGACGCGACGAGGCCATCCTCGCCGACGAGAACCGGCCCGGCGTGATGAACGGCATCATCGCCCGGGAGTGCTACAAGCAGCCGCAGACGTGCCCGAGCCAGGTGGAGGTGCAGGTGCGCGAGGTCGCGCGCGATGCGCGTCAGCGCACCGATGCCACGCTGTCGGGCCTCGCCGACCTCATTGCCGCGATCGCGCCGATCGAGGGACCAAAGCAGCTCGTGCTGGTGACCGGCGGCCCCGTGCGGACCTTCGACAACCTCGGGACCATCTCGGACATCGCCACGCGGGCCTCGCTCGCGCGTGTCACCGTGCACGCGCTGCAGGTGGCCGAACCCTCATACCAGGCCCGCACCGACCAGATGCGCGCGGCTCCCGCGGAGGTGGATCAGTCGGCCTCGGCGGCGTACCTCCTGGCGACGACGACCGGGGGCCTCGCCATCACGCCGTCGTCGGGCAACGTGGCGTTCTCGCAGTTGTCACGTGAGCTGTCAGTGGCCTACGCCCTCGCGTTCGAGACCCAGCCGGGCGACCGCGACGGGCGTGTGCACCAGATCCAGGTCAAGGTGGCCGACCGCGGCTGGGGCAGCAGCATCCGCGCGCGGCGTTCATTCCGTGTCGATCCCGTTGCGGCGACCACCATGGCTGCGACTGACGTGCCCGCGCCGGCGCCTCCGGAACCCGTCGGCACGGATCCCGGCGACATGGCCGACCGTCTCGCTGACTATGCCGAGGCCTTCGAGCGCGAGCTGGCGGTGGTCGTCGCCGAGGAGCGCTACGTCCAGATCGTTCATCCGTGGCGCGGGAACCCGAGCGGTCCCGACAACGAGCCCGCCCTTGTCTGGCGCGATCCGAACGGGCCTGCGCCGAAGAAGGCCGGCGGACCCATCATCTCGCGGCGCCAGCTCCTGTCTGACGTGCTGGCCGTGCAGCTCGAACAGGAGCAGTGGCTGACCTACCGCGACGTCGCCGAGGTCGATGGCGATGCCGTGCG
>JAEUQQ010000646.1 GCA_016789685.1 Acidobacteriota bacterium
TGAACGCAATCTTCATTGCAGGTATCCGGGTCTCACGTCGGGAGCCTCTGACTCCCGTGGCATCTGTCTCTACGCGCGGCACCACACGGGGCGCACGTCCATGCACGACTCGAGGACGGCGACGCAACGCCAATCGTCTCATGCCATGCGCGAGGCGTGAAGACGCAGGCGCGCGTCCCGCGGCGCGGTGCTCGTCGGCTCAGGGCTTCCACTGCCGCCAGGTGCGCGGCGTGCGTCCCTTGCCCGTGGCAGGGGCCGGCGCGGCGACCACACCAGCTGGCATGACCTGGTGCACGTGGCAGATCGCAATCGCCAGGGCATCGGCCGCGTCGTGCGGCGACGGCACCGCCTCGAGGCCGAGGAGCAACTTGGTCATCTGCTGAATCTGCTGCTTCTCGGCGCGGCCGTAGCCGGTGACCGCCCGCTTGATCTCGGCCGGCGTGTACTCGGCGACCGGAAAGCTCGCCTCGACTGCCGCGAGAATCGCCGCGGCGCGCGCGTGCCCGAGCACGAGCGCGCTGCGCGCGTTGGCGGCATGGAAGACGCTCTCGACCGCGACGCAGTCGGGACGCACGTCGGCAAGCAGGGCGCCGAGCCCGCTGAAGATGGCGTGGAGCCTGTCGGGGAGCGAAGCGCCCGTCGGCATGACGAGCGCTCCGCATGTCACGAGGGTGTGGCGGCTGCCGGTGGTGTCGATGCAGCCATAGCCCGTCCGGATCGACCCGGGGTCG
The DNA here is from genome assembly GCA_016789685.1 of Acidobacteriota bacterium. Classification (GTDB taxonomy): domain Bacteria; phylum Acidobacteriota; class Vicinamibacteria; order Vicinamibacterales; family JAFNAJ01; genus JAEUQQ01. The sequence continues at coordinate 732 of JAEUQQ010000646.1, forward strand.
ATCCCGAACACCCTCACGCGAGCGCCTCGATCTCCTTTTCCTCGATGTCGAAGTTCGACCAGACGTTCTGCACGTCGTCGAGGTCGTCGAGCACGTCCATCAGCTTCAGCATCGAGCGCGCGGCCGCGCCTTCGAGCGACACGTAGTTCTTCGGGATCATCGAGACCTCGGCCGAATCCGGCTCGATCCCGAGGGCCTTGACGGCGTCGAGCACCGCCTGGAAGGCATCGGGCGCGGTGAAGATCTCCCAGTTGTCGCCGTCTTCGGCCATGTCGTCGCCACCCGACTCGAGCACGGTGGTCATGAGCTTCTCTTCGTCGGCCTTGTCCTTGGCGACGATGATGTAGCCCTTCTTGCTGAACATCCACGCGACCGAGTTCGACTCGCCGAGGCTCCCGCCGTGCTTGGTGAGGGCATGGCGGATTTCGCCGACCGTCCGGTTCTTGTTGTCGGTGAACGAGGCGATGATCAGGGCGGCGCCGCCTGGCCCGTAGCCCTCGTACGTGATCTCGTCGTAGATCACGCCCTCTTCCTCACCGGTGCCCCGGCGGATGGCCCGCTTGATGTTCTCGGCCGGCATGTTGGCCGCCTGCGCCTTGGTCACGACCGTCCGCAGGCGCGGGTTCATGGCGACGTCGCCGCCGCCGGCGCGCGCCGCGACCGTCATTTCCTTGATCAGCCGCGTGAAGATCTTCCCGCGCTTGGCGTCAAGGGCGCCCTTCTTGTGCTTGATTGTGTGCCATTTGGAATGGCCAGACATGACACTTCCCCTCGTGACAAAGGCCGAAATCGACCCACTATCTTACCAAATCCCCCGGCACTCAGGCCTTGCGGGCCATCACGATCCACGTGTCGGCCTGGTCGTCCCACGTGCGGCCGTCGTAGCCACCGAGCACGGCATCCACTGCGAACCCCGCCCGCTCGACGCGGCCGAGCATGGTCTTGACGGGCAAGGTGCGGAAGGTGACGGTGAACCGGTGCACCTCGCGCGCCCGCCCGCGCCCCTCGGTGTACTCGTGATCGAAGGTCGTCAGCCGCTTCGCGCGATCCTGGTGCACCGACTCGACGAGCGTGATCGGCGGGCCTCCCGGCCGCCGGTGCCCGGTGAGGCTCACCCGGCGGCGGTACTCGCGCCAGTTCGGCACGTCGGGCACCAGGTCGATGCCGAAACGGCCGCCGGGGGCGAGCACGCGCCGCACTTCAGACAGCGTCGCGGCGAGGTCCTTGTCGCGGATGAGTGACTGCAGGATGCCGTAGGGCGCCAGGACGATCTGGAACGCGCCGTCGCCGTACGGGAGGGCCCGGATGTCACCTCGGGTCAGCGCAAGGGGCGTCGGCCGCCGTTGCCGCCGCCAGCGGCGTCGCGCGTAGGCCAGCATCGACGCCGACCGGTCGACGCCGACAATCGGGATGCCCGCCCTGGCCAGGGGAATCGTGATGCGTCCCGTCCCGGCTCCCAGCTCGAGGACCCGCCCGCCGAGGCGTTCGGTGACGCCCTGCCAGAACGCGACGTCGCGGCGTCCGGCCGTCCGGGCGTTCTCCCAGTCGTAGAACTTGGCGTACGCGTCCCATCCGTGCCAACCTTCAGCCATTCTGCTCCCATCGCGGCGCCGCGCTGCCCCGCGAGCCGTGCGGGCGACAGCATACGTGACTTCGGCCGGGGCATCACGTTTCGAACCGACTCAGCCGATAATCTCCACGCAGGCGCCACGGCCACCCGAGGGGCAGGTGTCTGCCCGGAGCACCCACCGCAGTGAACCGACCCGATCGCCCCGCCGCGCCCGCCGACACGCCAGCCGCCCCGGGCGCCGACGTGCGTCCCGAGCCGCGCCGCCAGGCGGGGCCGCGCACGCCCGTGCTCTTCGTCTCGCACGGCTCGCCGCTGGTGTTGATGGACGAGGACTTCAAGCGGGCCTTGCGCCGGTTCTGCGTGCACCTGCGCGACCCGCGCGCCATCGTGGTGGTGTCGGCGCACTGGCAGACGATGCGCCCGTTGCACGTCACGTCGAGCCCGCGACCGGGCATGATCCACGACTTCGCGGGCTTCCCGTCGTGGACCGACTCCACGTCGTACAACTGCCCGGGCGACCCGGCATTGGCGCACGCGCTCGTCTCGCGGCTCACCGCCGCGGGAATCCCGACGGTCGAGGACCGCACCTACGGGATCGACTCGGGGGCCTGGATCCCGCTGGTCATGATGTTCCCGACGGCGAAGATCCCCGTGGTGCAGCTCTCGCTGCCCAAGCCATCGACCCCGGACGAGGTCCGCGCGATCGGTGCGGCGCTTGCCTCGATGCGCTACGACGGCGTGCTCTTCATCGCCAGCGGCGGCATCGTCCACAACCTGACGCGCGTGCGGTTCGACCTGCACCGTCCGCCGGTCGAGCCGTGGGCCCGCGCGTTCGACGGCTGGGTCGGCGACCGTCTCGAGGCCCGCGACTACGATGCGCTGATGGCGTACCGGTCGCAGGGCCCCCAGGCGCACCTGGCCGCACCGTCGTCCGAACACCTCGACCCGCTGTTCTTTGCGCTGGGACTGATGATGCAGGGCGATCAGACCAGGACCATCCACGAGGGGTTCCACGCCGGCGCACTGTCGCTGCGCTCCCTCGCCTT
>JAEUQQ010000650.1 GCA_016789685.1 Acidobacteriota bacterium
GAGGCCCGGGAAGCGGGGCTGCAGGGTGTGGTCATCATCCAGGCGCGGATTGGCGCAGACGGCATCGTCGACTCCGCCTACCTGCTCAGGTCGGTGCCCGGGCTCGACGTGGCCGCGCTGACGTCGGTGCTGCAGTGGCAGTTCACCCCGACGCAGCTCAACGGCGCGGCCGTGCCGGTGACGATGACGGTGACCGTCAACTTCACACTGCGCTGACGCCGGGCGCGAGCGCGCGGCGTCTCAGCGCGTGCGTTGCGCGAGGCGCTCGAGTGCCGCCTCGACGGCGCCATCGACGGCCGCCGTCGGCGCCTGGAAGTTGTTGGCGATCATCGCGAACACCAGGCGTTCGCCGCTGGCCGTCGTCAGGTAGCCCGACAGCGAGCGCACGTGACCGAGGGTTCCCGTCTTGGCGTGGACGACATCCTCGGCGCGCGTGCCCTTCATCCGGCCGCTGAGCGTGCCGTCCTTGCCCGCGATGGGCAGGGTGGCATCGAAGGCGGCGAGGTTCTGCGGGTCTTTCGCCATGGCGCGCAGGATGCGCACGATCATCTGCGCGCTCACGAAGTTGACGCGTGACAGGCCCGAGCCGTCGGCAATGCGGTACTGCCCTGGCGCTATGCCCCACGACCCGAGCGTCTGCTCGGCCAGCGGCCGCGATGCGGCGGCGGACGCCGGGCCCGGCTGCAGGCTGAGTGCCTTGAACACCGTTTCGGCGTAGAGGTTCTGGCTGACCTTCATGAGCGTCTTGCCGATGGCCGAGAGCGGGGGAGACTTCACGTGGCCAATGCCCGTGCGCGGCCCCTGGACGGCGTCTGCGGGCAGGTCGTCGATGTCGATGGCGCTGCCCTCCACGGTGATGCCGCGGGCCTGCAGCGCGCCGCGCAGGGCGTTGACGAAGAACTGCGTCGGGTTGTCGACAGCGGCGGTACGCGTGGTGCTCGTGGCACCGACCGCGATCGTGCCCACGACCACGAGGTCGCGCGAGTTCGGGAACCGCGCCACGTCGATGTCGGTCGGCGTGCCCGCCAGCGCGGTGGTGACGCGGTTGACGATCACCAGGTCGCTGCCGTCGGTCGTGACCACGATCATGGCGGTCTCGCCCGCAGCCGCTCCCGGCGTGACGGTGAACTCGATCTGGTTCTGGTTGAACTGCAGCGCGCCCACCGGCGCGGAATACGCATAGGCGAGGTCGTCCCACGCCCATCCGTAGCCGAAGCGCTCGTCGTCGAAGCGGTTGTCGTCGCCGACCAGGCGGCCCTCGACGCGCGAGATGCCTCGCTCGCGCAGCAGCGTGGCGACCTCGTCGAAGAACGCCTCGGTGCGCTGCTCGCGCGCATTGATCGACGGATCGCCGCCACCGCGCACGATCAGGTCGCCCACGAGGCGCCCGTTCTCGACCGTGCCATTCGTTTCGAACGCCGTGTCGAACCTGAAGTCCCATCCCAGCCGCGCGGCACCGACCGCCATCGTCACGATCTTCTGGTTCGACGCGGGCACGACCATCGAATCCGGATTGAGCCGGTAGATCACCTCGCCCGTGTCGAGCGACTCGACGAGCACGCTCAGCAGCGCAGGCTGCAGGGCAGGTGCGCCGAACAGCGACTCGAGTTCGCAGGCGAGGATCGTGGGGCCGCCGCAGGCCATCGACTGCCGGGCGGCAGGCGATGGCGTCACGCGCGTGGCGCGCGCGGCCGCTGGCGGGGCGGGGCCGCTCGTGACGGGAGCGCCCTTCGGCGCCGATGCGCAGGCGGCGTTGAGCGCCAGTGACAGCACCCCGAACGCCACGGTGCCACGCGTGTGCCGCGTCACTTGAGACCGTCCAGCGTCTTCATGATTCCCTCGGCGTCTGACGCGGCGACCTTCATCGCGCCGGCGTCACCGCGGCGCGTCGCCACGTATTCCGGGCCCGCCTTCAGCAGGTGCACCGTCTCGGTCTTGCCCTCACCAAACGTCGCCGTGATCGCGACGAGCGTGGTCGCGCCGGCCGGCACGACGGGCATGAACGCCTCGGCCCGCAGGTTCGACAGCGACGAAAGCGCATCGCCGATCGTGTCGGCCGGCACGTCTTTCGCCGGCTGGGCCTGCGTCCACCGCTCGACGGCATTCGGCTCGGTTCCCTTGACCTTGGCGAACACCGTGGTTGCCGCCTCGCGCGTGAGCTCGATGCGTGAGGCCGTGAACGGCCTGAACTCGAAGAGGTCGCGTGGGCGGAAGTCGTCGGCCGTCTTCCGCAGATCGTCGGCGAGCGTCGCATCGACCGTGAAGACGATCGGCCGTGCACCGTCGCGTGCGTAGACGCTCCCGTCAGACGCACGATTTCCGAGCAGGAACGAGGCCGTCGTCGACCCGAGGCCGAGGGTGATCGTCAGCTCTGGTGTGTCGAGTCCGAACGGCGCAAGGTCGGTTGCGGGTTCGGCGTCGATCGACTTCATCGTCGCGGAGTTGATGCGCCCGATGAAGCTCTCGACCGTGCCGTTGTCGGCCCGCACGGCGTAGGGCTCGGTGAGCGACCATCCGCTGGCCGACTTC
>JAEUQQ010000675.1 GCA_016789685.1 Acidobacteriota bacterium
CCGTCGACATGACCGAGCGCCGCCGGATGGAAGACCAGATCCGCAGCGAGCGCTCGAGGCTCAAGGTGGCCCTCGAGGCCGCCCACGCGGGGGCGTTCGACTGGGACGTTCGCCTCGAGCGCGTGCACTGGACCGAGGAGATGTTTGCCCTCTACGGTCTGCCGCCCGACACGACGCCCAGTGTCGGCCTGTGGCTCAGCATGGTGCATCCCGACGACGTGAGCCGGCTCGAAACCGCGATAGGGACGGCGTTTGCCACGGGCGTCTACGACCAGGACTTCAGGCTCGTGCGGCCCGACGGCGTGGAGCGGTGGATCAGCGCCCGCGGCCGCGTGACCTATGACGCTGACGGGCAGCCGGCCCGCATCGCCGGCATCAACATGGACGTGACGGAGCGTCGCCACATGCTCGCGGAACTGCGCGAGTCGAACGCACGCTACCGCCACCTGGTCGACACGAGCTTCGACTGGGTCTGGGAGGTCGATGCCGATTCGCGCTACACGTTTGCGAGCGAACGGGTGCGCGACCTGCTCGGGTACGAGCCGTCAGAGATCCTCGGCAAGACACCGTTCGACCTGATGCCCGACGATGAGGCACGCCGCGTGCTGGCGCACTTCGTGAACGCCCGGGCAGAGCGACTGCCGATCGTGGCGCTCGAGAACGTCAACCTGCACAAGAGCGGCCGCGTGGTCGTGCTCGAGACGAGCGCGGTCCCGATGTTCGGTGCGGGCAACGAGTTCCTCGGGTACCGTGGGATGGATCGCGACGTCACGACACGCAAGCAGCTCGAAGCGCAACTGCGCCAGTCGCAGAAGCTCGAGGCCATCGGCCAGCTCGCCGGCGGCGTGGCCCACGACTTCAACAACATCCTCGCGGCGACGATGATGCACATCAGCCTGCTGCAGATGCAGCCCGACCTCACGGCCGAGATGCGGGGGGCGCTGTCGGAACTCGACGCCGAGGCGCAGCGCGCGGCGTCGCTCACGCGGCAGTTGCTGATGTTCAGCCGGCGGTCGGTCCTCGATGCGCGCACGCTCGACGTCAACGAGGTCATCTCGAACCTGCTCAAGATGCTGCGCCGCGTCATCGGCGAGCACATCGACCTGCGTTTCGACACGCACGGCGGCCACGCGACGGTCGTGGCCGATGCAGGGATGCTCGAGCAGGTGATCACCAATCTCGTGGTGAACGCGCGCGACGCGATGCCGCGCGGCGGGCGGGTGACGATCGCCACGACGGTCGAGACCCTTGGGCCGGTTCATGTGCGCGTCAACCCGCTGCGCCGCGAGGGCGACTTCGTCTGCGTGTCGGTCAGCGACACGGGCGAGGGCATGGACGGCGAGACGATGAGCCGCGTGTTCGAGCCGTTCTTCACGACCAAGGAGGCCGGGCACGGGACCGGGCTCGGCCTGGCCACCGTGCACGGGATCGTTGCGCAGCACCATGGATGGGTCGAGGTCGACAGTCGTGTCGGCATCGGGACCGCGTTCCGCGTGTACCTCCCGGCAGGAACGCCGAAGGCGGTGGTGGCGGCCGCCGACACGGGGCCGGCCGACGTGCGCGGCGGCAAGGAAACGGTGCTGCTCGTCGAAGACGACGCCGCCGTGCGTCGGATGGCGTCGCGCACGCTGGCCGGGCTCGGCTACAGCGTGCTCGAGGCGGCAAACGGGCAGGAGGCCATGCGCCTGTGGCACGAGCATGCGGCCGCGATCGACCTGCTGTTCACCGACATGATCATGCCCGAGGGCATGACCGGCCTGGAGCTGTGCGAAAAGCTGCACGCGATGAAGCCGGCCCTGCGGACGATCATCTCGAGCGGGTACAGTTCAGAGATGGTGCAGACGGGCGTGCCGACCAGGGCTGGCGTGGTCTACCTGCCGAAGCCGTACGAGCTCAAGCTGCTCGCCAGCGTCGTGCGCGAGTGCCTCGATCGCGGGTGACGCCGCCTCACGCCGCGGCGTCGATCCGATCGACCACGAGGCGTCCGACGTTCAGTGCCGACGTGGCTGCCGGTGACGGCGCGTTGCAGACGTTGACGATCCGGTCGTGGTCGAGGATGAGGAAGTCGTCGACCAGGTTCCCGTCGGGATTCAGGGCCTGGGCGCGCACGCCCGCACGGCCGGGCACGAGCTGGCCGCCGGTGATCGACGGCACGAGGCGCTGCAGGGTCTTCACGAACGCGGCCTTGCTGAACGACCGCCACATCTCGCCCGTTCCGGTGCGCCAGTTACGCGCCGCCAGCCGCAGGAATCCCGGGTAGGTCAGCGACTCCACGAGATCGCGCAGGTTGATGTCGAGCTTGCCGTACCCCTCGCGCGCGAAGGCGAAGACGGCGTTGGGCCCGCATTCGACGCCGCCCTCGATCATCCGGGTGAAGTGCACGCCGAGGAACGGGAAGCCGGGGCCGGGCACGGGGTAGATCAGGTGCCGGCAGAGGTGCCGGGCCTCGGGCGTCAACTCGAAGTACTCGCCGCGGAAGGGCACGATGCGTGCCTGCGTCGGCTGTCCGCCGAGCCGCGCCAGGCGATCCGAGTACAGGCCGCCGCAGTTGACGACGCGTGCCGCGTGCACGTCGCCGCGGGCCGTCTGCACGACGATCTCTCCCGTCGAGACCGTGATGCCCGTGACCGTTGCGCTCAGCATGACCTCGCCGCCGCGCTCCGAGACGATGGCCGCCAGCCGTTCAGACACATGGCGGAACGAGACAATCCCGGCCTCGGGCACGTGGATCGCCCTGATGCCTGCGGCCGCGGGCTCGATCTCGCGGAGCCGCTCGGGACCGATCAGTGCGCAGCGCACGCCGTTCTGCTGTCCGCGCTCGAAGATGGTCTGCAGTTGCGGCAGTTCGCGTTCCTCGACGGCGACGATGACCTTGCCGCAGATCTCGTAGGGCAGGCCGTGTTCGCGGCAGAAGGCCTCCATCGCCAGCTTGCCGGCGCGTCCGTTTGCCGCGCGGAGCGACCCGGGCTTGTAGTAGATCCCCGAGTGCAGCACGCCGGAGTTGCGTCCCGTCTGGTGCGCCGCGACCGTCGATTCCTTCTCGATCACGACCACGCGGTGGCCCGGGTG
>JAEUQQ010000676.1 GCA_016789685.1 Acidobacteriota bacterium
CATCGAGCCTGTCGTCGCGTGCGTCGAGATCGATGGTTCCGGCCACCGAATGCACGACGCGCGGCGCGCCGAGGCCGGCGGTGCGCGCCTGGGTGATGAGCCGGTCGAGCGTGTCGCTCAGGCTCCGCGATTTCGCCTGCGTGGCCTGCGCGCGGAGCCAGAGCAGGTTGGCCTCGTCGAGCGTCAGCGAGATCGCACGTTTTGGCATGTTCACAGCATATCGCATGAACATACGATGTTTGACGGGCGGACGTGATGTGTCTATCGTGGGTCAGCGAACAAAAAGCGAAGCACCATGCCGCCGACCCCTCCCTACATCGAACTGCACACGGCGTCGGCCTTCTCGTTCCTCGACGGCGCCTCGACCCCCGAGGCCCTCGTCGCACGCGCAGCGGAACTCGGGTATCCGGCCTGCGCGCTGCTCGACCGCGACAACCTCTCGGGCATCCCGCGATTCCACCTCGCCGCGAAAGCGGCCGGGGTACGCGCGATCGTCGGAGCGGAACTGACCATCCGCGCCGGCGGGGGCGACGCCAGCCTCTGGAAGTCGCCGCATCCCCCCAGGCTGTGGCGCCTGCCCGTGCTCGTCGAGTCGGCAGCCGGCTACCGGGCCCTCTGCCGCCTCATCACGCAAATGAAATGCGGCGCGGCGAAGGGCGAAGGTGCGCTCAGCCTCGACGACCTCGAGGGCGAGACGTCGGGGCTCGTCGCGCTCGTCGGACGCGCGGCACTCGACACGGCGCACTATGGCGTCGGCGGCCTGATCGACCGCACCGTCGGCGTTTTCGGGGGCGGCAACGTCTACGTCGAACTGCAGCGGCACCATCGTCGCGACGACCTGGCCGACGGGCAAGCGCTGATGGCGCTCGCTTCGGCCTACCGCGTGCCGGTTGTCGCCACCAACGGCGTGAAGTTCGCCGCCGCCGACGAGCGTCCGCTCTTCGACGTGTTGACGTGCGTGCGCCACGGGACGTCGCTGGCCAGGGCTGGTGCGCGTCTGGCGCCCAATGCCGAACGGATCCTGAAGGCGCCCGCGGCGATGGCTGAACTGTTTCGCGATGTGCCCCACGCGGTCGCGGCCTCGCGCGCACTCGCCGACCGGCTCGCGTACTCGATGACCGATCTCGGCTATCGCTTCCCGTCGTACCCCGTGCCTGCCGGCGAGACGCAGGCGTCATTCCTGCGGAAGATCACCGAGGTCGGTGGGTGCGAGCGCTACCGGCCCTTCCACGATCGCGCGCGCCACCAGATTGCCCGCGAACTCGATCTCATCGAGCGGCTCGATCTCGCCGGCTACTTCCTCATCGTCTGGGACATCGTCAATTTCGCGCGGCAGCACGGCATCCTCGTGCAGGGGCGCGGATCGGCCGCCAACAGCGCCGTGTGCTACAGCCTCGGCATCACGGCCGTCGATCCCGTCGGCATGGAACTGCTGTTCGAGCGGTTTCTCTCGGAGGAGCGCGGCGAGTGGCCCGACATCGACCTCGACCTGCCGAGCGGCGATCGCCGCGAAGAGGTGATCCAGTACGTCTACCGGCGCTACGGTGAGCATGGGGCGGCGATGACGGCCAATGTCATCACCTATCGCAGCCGCAGCGCGGCGCGCGAAGTGGGCAAGGCGCTCGACCTCGACGCGACGTTCGTCGATCGCCTGTCGAAGGTGCTGTCGCCGTTCGAGTGGCGCGATCCGAATGAATCGCTGACGCGGCACCTGCGCGACGTGGGGCTCGATCCCGAGGACGGCCGCATCCGGCTCTTTGCCGACCTGTGGACGCGCGTGCAGCACCTCCCGCGTCATCTCGGTCAGCATTCGGGCGGCATGGTCATGTGCGCCGGGCGCCTCGACGAGGTCGTGCCACTCGAGCCGGCGACGATGCCGGGGCGGGTCGTGATGCAGTGGGACAAGGAAGACTGCGCCGACATGGGGATCGTGAAGGTCGACCTGCTCGGCCTCGGCATGATGGCGGTGCTGCAGGATGCGCTGACGATCATCAACACCGAGGCGCGTGCGGCCGGCATCGAGACGCTCGACCTGGCGAAGCTGCCGCCAGACGATCCGACCGTCTACCGGATGCTGCAGGAGGCCGACACGATTGGCATCTTCCAGGTCGAGTCGCGCGCGCAGATGGCGACGCTCCCGCGCCTCAAGCCGCGCCACTTCTACGACATCGTCGTCGAGGTCGCGCTGATCCGTCCCGGGCCGATCGTGGGGCAGATGGTGCATCCCTACATCAAGCGGCGCAACGGGCGCGAAGTGGTGACGTACGCGCATCCCTCGCTCGAGCCGGTCCTGAAGCGGACGCTCGGCGTGCCGCTCTTCCAGGAGCAGTTGCTGCGGATGGCCATGGTGGTCGCTGGCTTCACGGGGGGCGAGGCCGAGGAATTGCGGCGTGCGATGGGATTCAAGCGATCCGAGGAGCGCATGCAGCAGATCGAGACCAAGCTGCGTGCGGGGATGGCGCGCAACGGCATCACCAACGCCGCGGCAGATGCGATCGTGAAGTCGATCGTGTCGTTTGCGCTCTACGGGTTCCCGGAGTCGCACGCGGCGAGCTTCGCGCTCATCGTCTACGCGAGCGCGTACTTGAAGGCGCATTATCCGGCCGCGTTCTACACGGCGCTGCTCAACAACCAGCCCATGGGGTTCTACCATCCGGCGACGCTCGTGAAGGATGCGCAGCGGCACGGCGTGCGCTTCACGCCCATCGATGTGCGGCGCTCGTCGTGGGACTGCCGTGTCGATGATGACGGCACCATCCGCGTGGGATTGCGGTATGTGCGTGGCCTGCGCGAGGAGGTCGGGCGGCGGATTGAGACGATGCCGGTGGCTGGTGAGGAAGGCGGCGACGCGGGGGGACACGTCTTGAAAAATGCTGCAATGAAAGACGTGACCCCGTCGCCGGCGCGTGCCTCCGGCGTTGCGCATCCCCCCGATGTTGCTCGTGCCTCCGGCGTAGGGGCGCATCATGATGCGCCCCATCTCCCCGCCCCACCAGTGGCATGCGCGAAATGCCCCAACGACGACCCGTCGATGATCGACCGCGTGACGACCGCGTCGGGGACGCGCTGGTTCTGCCGCGTCTGCGCCCACGACTGGCCCACCCTGAGCGAGCGAAGCGAGTCGAAGGGGAGCGAGCGAAGCGAGTCGAAGGGGAGCGAGCGCCGCGAGTCGAAGGGCTTTCGGTCACTCGAGCACCTGATTGCCGTGACCGGTGCGCGGCGCGACGAGGTGGCGGTGCTGGCCGAGATCGGGGCCCTCAACGGCTTCGGTTACGACCGGCGTACCGCGCTGTGGCAGATCGAGCGGGCCGTGCGGCCGACCGGTGAACTGTTCGAGGGGCTCAACGACGAGGCGGTCTGGACCGATGGCCACGAGGTGGCGGCGTCGGTGGAGGCGGCAGACGCGGGTGGCGTGCCGGTCTTCGATCCCACGCGTGCCACGTCGCAACCGCCGGCGCGCAGCCCCCACGAGGGGCACGTCGTGCGCTCGCCCCTGGCACCGATGACGCCGACTGAGCGCGTCGCGGCCGACTACGTGGGGACGGGACTGACGATCGGGCCGCATCCGATGTCGCTACGACGGCGCGAACTGGCGCTGCGTGGCGTGTTGCGCGCCATCGACCTGTCGGTCGCGCGCGCAGGCCGGCGCGTGCGGATCGCGGGCGCCGTCATCACGCGCCAGCGACCGGGCACGGCCAAGGGGTTCACCTTCCTCACGCTCGAAGACGAGACGGGCATCTCGAACGTCATCATCCGTCCGGACGTGTTCGACGGGCAGCGCCGGATCATCGTCAGCGAACCGTTCGTGATCGTCGAGGGCATCCTGCAGCAGCAGGAGGGGGTGACGTCGGTGAATGCCGAGCGCGTCGTGGCGCTGGGCGGTGGGGGTGTGGCGGTGGTGTCGCACGACTTCCACTGAAACGCTGCGCAGGTGCCGACGATCCGGCGCCTGCGTCGGTGTTCCGCCGGTGGTTCGTGAGATTGCGTGCCAGCGTGGGGCTGGCCGGCATCGATCCCTCCGGCCAATCTGCAGGCACTCATTGGTGCGGCATATGCACGATGACCAAGCGATCGCCGACCCATGCACACCGTGTGCATGCGCGAACCGGGCTGGCGATCGCGGCCATTCATCGTTGACCCGCGGCAGGGCCGAGTCGTCGGCATCAGTCCCCTGCGGGAGCATCGTGCATGCGATGCGGTTGTGCCTTCATCACATGTTGTATCCCTGCGCCCACGAACCGGCGGTCTGGCTGGAGGTGTGACTGAGCCTCGCCATCGCGCCCAGCCGTCGTCATTCGCCGCGCAGTGACGTCAGGAGTGCTTCATGAACGACAAACTCACCCGCAAGGAGTTCTTCGACGCGACCGCCCGGACGGCCGTGGGCGTGTCGGTCGGCTTCTTCGGGGGCACGCTGCTCACCGCCGCCGGCGCGGCCCAGGAAGCCCGCCAGGAGCCGATCACCGTCAAGGCCATCCAGGACTACAAGTGGCCCTGGCCCTACACCCCGCTGGATCCGGAAGACATCAGGAAGCGCGGGCACAAGTTCTACTACGACGGCGGCTGCGGCTACGGCGCCTTCAACGCCCTCGTCTCGGCGCTCGGCGAGAAGTTCGGTGAACCCTACACGCTCATGCCGCCGCAGATGCTGTACTTCGGCGGTGGTGGTGGCGCCGGCTGGGGCACCCTCTGTGGCGCGCTCAACGGTGCCGCGGCGGCCATCAGCCTCGTCGTCGATCGCTCCAGCGCCAGCAGCATCGTCAGCGAGCTGTTTGGCTGGTACACCAATGCGCTGTTCCCCAGCAACATCAGCAACGACTACGCTACCCAGCACGTGTTCCTGGTCAATCGCAACGACAAGGCGCTCGTGCAGACCAAGAGCAGCACGCCGCTGTGCCACGGGTCGGTCAGCAAGTGGTGTACCGAAGCCAAGCTCAAGTCGTCGGCGCCCGAGCGCGCCGAACGCTGCGCGCGGTTGACCGGCGACACCGTCGCGCGGGCCGTCGAAATGCTCAACGCCTTTGCGGCGGGCTCGTTCAAGGCCTCGTTCGTCGCCAACCAGGCCGTGTCGGAGTGCATGACCTGCCACGACGCAACCTACGGTCATGTCATCTCGACGGTGAAGATGGACTGCCGCCAGTGTCACAACGACACGTGGGATCACTTGTTCTAGTGCACCCGTGAGGGCGCGCACGGCGCGTCCGCAGTCGATAGCTCTCTCGGGCTGGGCGATGTCGCACGATCGGATGTCGCCCGGCTGACGAGACGACACGCCTGCCGCACCACGTTTTAGTCAGTTTGACATGCATTGTTGCACCGCCGTAGGCTTCGGCGCGTGGAGCACGCCATGGGTCGCGACGTCCTGTTCAGCGCACTGCTTGCGGCGTGCGTCTCACTGACGTCGCCGTCGCCAGTCATCGCCATTGGGCACACCGTTGGCCAGATCGACGGCATCTTCATCAAGTCACCTGGGCCCATCAGCCCCACCACGTTCGTCATCGGAGACTCGTCGGGGTTCTACATCTGGTACGAGAACGAGCCGGCCGGGATCGGCGTGACGGCATCGCTCGACTTCTCGGCACTCGGCGCCCACACCGGCTATGGATGCTCGGATCCCGGACCGACGGGTATGGGGGCCGACTTCGACTGTTACGCCACCCTCCCGCTGTCGGTGACCCCGGGCCCCGTCCGCATCTTCCTCGTCACCAGGCTGAGCAATGGCATCGAGCATCGGCTGCCCATCGATGCCGTCGTCCTGCCGCCGCGCGACACCGACCGCGACGGTCTTCCCGACGTCTGGGAGACCCTGCTCGGCCTCGACTACGCGTCGGCTGACGGCGACAACGGGGCAGTGGGTGATCCCGATCATGACGGCGTGACGAATGCCGACGAGTATGCCCGGCGCACCCACCCTCGCGGCTTCTACACCCGCTTCGTGGCCGAGATGATGCCGCTCGCCTATTCGTCGCTCCTTGCCGTGGGCAACGACGAAGGGATGCGGCACATCCTGATTCGTTCCTTCGACCCAGGCGTGACCCAGGTCGAGCCGGCCTGCGTGATTTCGTCTGGCGCCTGGCGCCGCAGCACGTACATCTCCGCGTGCGCGAGGTTCGAGTGGTGGCGTCCGGGCCGCTTGTATCCCCAGGGCGCCGTGATCGAATCCGATACCGACATCGACATCGCACGGTTCTCGAACTGGAACACGGGCTGGCACGCCTCCGAAGCGGCGCGCGCGACGTCGACGACGTGGTACTTCGCCGAAGGCGTCGTCGCGCCGGGTTTCGCGTCTTTCGTGCTGCTGATGAATCCCGGGCCCGCTCCGGCCGACGTCGCCATGACATTCCTCGGCGAGCACGGAGCGCCACTGACGCACGACGTGCGGCTCGAGCCAGCGAGCACGCGGACGGTGTGGCTCGATGCCGAAGTGCCCCAGTTGGCGGGGACGTCGTTCGGGATGGTCGTGGAGAGTTCAGCCGGCATCGTCGCCGAACGTTCGACGTATCTCGTCGGCGCCGACGCGCAACTCGGCGGGGGCAGCGGCGCCCTTGGTGTCGTGGCGCCACGCGCCGAGTGGTACTTTGCCGAGGGTGCCACCGGCGAACTCTTCAGCACCTACCTGTTGCTGGCGAACCCGTCGGCGACCGATGCCGACGTGACGATCACGGTGCACTCCGACGCCGGCACGCTGGCGACCGTGACGCGACGCGTCGCCGCGCTCCGCCGCACCTCGATCGACATGGCCACGATAGCGCCCGGTCTCGGCGCGGCGGTCTTCGGGATGTCGATCCGGTCTAGCGCCCCGATCGTGGCCGAGCGTGCGATGTGGTTTCCCGGACGTGACCGATCGACCTGGACGGATGGTCACGCGTCGCATGGCCTCGACCTCGCCAGGCACTGGTTGGTTCCCGCGTCCACCTGCAGCTACGTCCTCGTGCTGAACCCGGGCGCCCAGGCGGCGGTGTTGTCGATCGCCTCTCTCAGGCCTGGTCCGATCGACGAGACCACGCTCGTCACGGTGCCGGCCTCGAGCCGGGTGACGTTCGACGTGTTCGACCATGCAAATGGGACGATGACGGGGATCGAGGTCGTCTCAGGCCCACCGATCGCGGTGGAGTGCTCCATGTACAACATCTACGATGCCGTGGCCCAGCGATGGCGGCGCGGCGCGAACCTGCCCGCCTTCCCGGTACCGCTGCGGTAGCAGCAGCCTGTCGTCCCAGGGCGACAGGTAGCCGACGCCGTGGCCCGTGGCCGCCGGGGAACCCCGGGCCGGGGGCGGCCGTCTGACACCCCGGCGAGGCCACGTGGCTCGGTGCGGTTGGAATCCGAGTACACTCTCGTCCGCGACGACCACACGGTGCCACGGCCGTGGCCCACGTGGGGCGGCGTGACTTGCCGGCCGTCGACGACCAGGAGAACGATCCCGATGCCCCAGCCGTTTGCCGTGCACCGTGCCGAGGAAGGCGATGTCGTCATCCTCGGTCTCGAGGGCTACCTCGACGCGCACACCGCCCCGGAGTTCGAACGCGCCATCCAGGCCGAGATCGATGCGGCGCGGTATCGCCTGCTCATCGACGGCGCGAACCTCAAGTACATCTCGTCGGCGGGCCTGGGCGTGTTCATGAGTTTCGTCGAGGAACTGCGTGAGCGGGGCGGCGACATCAAGATCTGCGGGCTCGTGCCCAAGGTGCAGCAGATCTTCGACATCCTCGGCTTCCAGGCCATCTACGACATGCTCGACACCCGCGCGGCCGGCCTCAAGCGGTTCGTCGACGTGCCCACCCGTGAGGCCTGAGGCGATGGCGGCCTTCGAGCAGAAGTTCACGCTGGGCGTCCCCTCGTCGACGCAGAACCTGGCGCTCATCCGCGAGTTCGTCACCAACGTCGGCGCGCAGGCGGGCCTCGGTGACGACGACGTGGCGAAACTGGAACTCGCGGTCGACGAGGCGTGCGCCAACGTGATCGAGCACGCCCACCACGGCGACGCCACCAAGGATGTGACGATCCGCG
>JAEUQQ010000707.1 GCA_016789685.1 Acidobacteriota bacterium
ATGCCGTGCGCATCTGGACCGTGGACGGTGCGGCGAACGTGCACCACGCGGTCGTCCGCATCGACGCGCGGCGACTGGCGGCACTCGTCCGCACCACGTGGTCGACCGACGACGTGCAGGCTCGTGCCGTCGCCGCGGCTGGGCGCGCCAACCCGAGACCGGCCAAGGCGCTACGGGCCCTGCGCGAACTCTACGAGTTGCTGATCACGCCGGTCGCCAAGGCGCTGCCCCGGTTCGGAGACCGGCGGATCACCGTGGTACCCCACGGGCCGCTGTTCCGCCTGTCGTTCGCAGCCCTCCGGTCGGCGTCCGGGCGATACCTCCTGGAGGATTTCGAAGTCCACTACACGCCGTCCATGGGAATCCTCGGGGCCACCGAGGCCGCGTCGGGGCGAGCGGCGACTGGCGGCGTGCTCGTCGTCGCGGCCCCCACACTCAGCCGCAGTGCCAGAGAGGGAGGGCTCGACCCGCTGCCAGGCGCCGAGGCCGAGGGGCGAGCCGTGTCGTCGGTCCTGGCGGTAGGCGCGGAAGGCCTGCTCATCGGGGCAGGCGCCACCGAGTCGCAGGTGCGGCGGCTGGCAGGCGGGAAGCGCGTCCTGCATTTCGCGTCGCACGCCGTCGTCTCGGACGACCACCCGCTCGACTCGTTCCTCTCGCTGGCCGACGAGGCCGAGGGATCAGGGGCAGCCGACGCGCGGCTCACCGCCGAGGAGGTGTACGGTCTGCGGCTGGACGCCGACCTGGCCGTCCTGAGCGCGTGTCGCACGGGTGGAGGGCGGGTGACTGGGGATGGCATGGGCGCGCTCGTTCGCGCATTCGCCTACGCGGGCACGCCCTCGGTGGTGGCCACGCTGTGGGATTTGCCGGACGTGTCGGGGGCGTTTGCGCTGCCGCGCTTCTATCGCGAGCAGGCGCGAGGTGCGGGGAAGGCAAGGGCGCTTCGGACGGCCCAGGTCGCCCTCCTGCAGGCGCTGCGCGCGGGGCGAGTCACCGTGGACACGGCGGCTGGGCGGTTCACCTTGCCGGAGCATCCCAAGTATTGGGCGGGGTTCGTGATCACGGGCGAGCCCTGACGCAGCCATGTCCATGCGTGTGCGCGGCCTGTCACTGGTGCGCTCCGGAGTGTTGAGGCTATGATGGCGCGTTTCCTGTCGGAGGACTGGACCCCTATGAATCGAGCACTGGCAATTGCCCTGACGCTGTCTCTCGCCCTTGTCGCCAGCGTTGAAGCCGATACCAAGAAGTACGGCACGCCGCTCACCCTGAAGGACACCACGAAGGTGTCGGCGATCTTCGCCGCGCCTGCGACGTTCGACGGCAAGCGCGTGCGCCTCGAAGGGTCGATCGTGGGTGTGTGCGAAGAGCGCGGGTGCTGGATTGCGCTGAGCAGCGACCAGGAGTTCCAGTCGATTCGGTTCAAGGTCGACGATGGCGTCATCGTGTTCCCGTTGTCGATCAAGGGCCGCACGGCCGTGATTGAAGGCGTCGTGAGCGTGCAGGAAGTCAGCGTGAAGGCTCAGATCGAGGCGGGCGAGCACGAAGCCAGGGAACACGGTACGACGTTCGACGCGTCGAAGGTCAAGGGGCCCCGGACCGTGATCATGGTCAAGGGCGAGGGCGCCGAAGTCTTCTGATGCCGCGTACATCGTGAACTGGCGTCGTCTCAACAACCTCCTGCATCGCGACATCGGGTACGTCGCGGTCGGTCTCACGTTGGCGTATGCGATTTCAGGGCTCGCGGTCAACCACAAGGCCGACTGGAATCCGAACTACCGCATCGAGAAGACCGCGGGGCAGATCGAGCCGATCGGGGCGCGCGATCGCGAGACCGTGACGGCCGAGGCACTGCGGAAGCTGCAGCTCACCGAGCCGCCCCGCAGTGCCTTCCGGCCGGATCCCGAGACGATCCGCCTGTTCTACGAGCACGCCACCTACTCGATCGATCTCCCCTCAGGCGCCGTCGTCGTCGAGTCGAGCCGGCCTCGCCCCGTCTTGTACGAGTTCAACCAGCTGCACCTGAACACACCGAAGGGCGCGTGGACGATCATCGCCGACGCGTATGCGGTGGCCCTGATCGTCCTGAGCCTCACGGGGATGTTCGTCCTCAAGGGTCGTCACGGCATCTCCGGGCGTGGCGCGTGGCTGGTCGGAGCGGGTGTGCTGGTGCCGGTCATGTACTGGTTCGCCTTCGTCGGAACGCCGTAGCGAGCTCGGCTGTCCCTCCGCTCCATTCAAGAGCCGTCGCCGAGTGCCGATTGTTCTCGGCACAGGTCAGTAGCTCGTCCCCCACACGACCTCCAGGGTAATCGCGGAGCCACTGCGCGCGTCGGAGACACCCGGCACGGCAAGTCGGAATTCATCGTGCCTGCCGATGTCGGGTCGCCGACGTGCGGCGGCGTGGTCGCGGCGCGTCGTGTGCGCCAGCAATCGGCGTGCGCGGCAGGCACGCTGGATCGGGGGATTGACATGGGACACTGGACAATCGGCAAGCGGTTGGTGACAGGGTTCACGGCCGTGGTGGCCGTGATGCTGACGGTCGGCGCCTTCGCGATGTGGCGTGTCGTGGCCATCAGGGCCGATGCCGATCGCGTGGTGCTCGACGCGCTGCCGGGCACGGCCTTGAGTGGTGCGCTGGGTGCGGCGGTGAAGGACAACTACATCCAGACGTTGCGGGCTGCGCACGCGGCCAGTCCGGCGGCGCTTCAGCAGATCGAGGCCGAGAGCGTCACGCTGAGAGAGACCATCGATCGCCTCGTGGCCGACTACGAGCGGCGTATTACCGATCCCGAGGACCGGCGGTTGTTCGACGCCAGCGTGCCGCTGCGCGCGACGTTCCTCGACGCCAAGAAGGCGGTCATCGCGGCGCGGCGCGAGCATGGCGAAGTCGAGGCCATGGCGGTGCTGAGCGACCGGTTCGAGCCGGCGGCCGGCCCGTACTACGCCGCGTTCGACGCGTTGCGCGAGTGGAACGTGAAGGCTGGAGCCGCTGCGGGCGAGCGCATCGGGTCGAACGTCGCCGCGACGCTCCGCGGTGTGGCCGTCGGCGTCGTGCTCGGCGCGCTCGTCGCTGGGGTGCTGGCCTTCGTGATCGTGCGGAGCACGTCGCGGGCGATGTCGGGCTCGGTCGCGCAACTCCGTGAGGGGGCGCAGCAAGTGGCGTCCGCTGCCGGCCAGGTATCGACCTCGGCACAGTCGCTCTCGCAGGGCGCGACCGAACAAGCCGCGTCGCTCGAGGAGACATCGGCGTCCATGGAGGAGATGGCGTCGATGACGCGCAAGAACGCCGAACATGCCCAGCAGGCCTCGACACTCGTCACCGGCGTGGCACGCCAAGTCGACGCGTCGAACCTGGCCCTGACCGCGATGGTCGCCTCGATGTCCGAGATCCAGGAGTCGAGCGGCAAGGTGGCCAAGATCATCAAGACGATCGACGAAATCGCCTTCCAGACGAACATCCTCGCCCTCAATGCCGCGGTGGAAGCCGCGCGGGCCGGCGAGGCCGGCATGGGCTTCGCGGTGGTCGCCGACGAGGTCCGCTCGCTGGCACAGCGGTCGGCCCAGGCGGCCAAGGACACGGCAACGCTGATCGAGGAGTCGATTGCGCGGTCCGGCGAAGGGGCCCGCAAGGTTGACCAGGTGGCGGCCGCCATCGCGACGATCATGGGCAGTGTCGCCGAGGTGACCCGCATCGTGCAGGAGGTGCGCGACGCGAGCCAGCAGCAGACGCAGGGGATCGACCAGGTGTCGCAGGCCATTGCGCAGATGGAGAAGGTGACGCAGACGACCGCCGCCACCGCCGAAGAGAGCGCCGCGGCCAGCGAGGAGTTGAACGCGCAGGCCGAGGTGTCGATGACGGTGGTACGCGAACTCGACGCGCTCGTCGGGGGCGGTGGCGCACGACGCGACAACGTAGTCGCCCTGCGCGGGGCCCCGTCGTCGGCCGGGCGTGCGGCGACGCGACCGCAGCGGTCGGCGGCCGAGAGCAAGGCCGCCGTGACTCCGGCCGAATCCGCGATCCCCTTCGGCGAGACCGGGACGTACGGGCGGTTCTGAGAACCCGCGCGGAGGCGCAGCGAGCGCGACAAGGCGTTGATGGATGGCCGCGCGTGGTTGTAGACTTGAGGGTCTAGAAGTCTACCAAGGCACGCCGTCCACCCATCTGCGCCTCGGGCGTGCCCGGGTGGGGCATGGCCGAGGGGAGCGCCCATGTCCACACGGTCGCACGCGTCCTGCCTCGCTGGAGTTTGTCTCGCCCTGACGTTCGCCGCTCCGGCGTCAGCTCAACACAATGCCGACCGCATCGTCGTACCGGCCAGCGGGGTGGCGGCGCAGTGGGGGCAGGCGCGTACCTATCCGTCGGTGATCCAGGGGCCGGCCGACGGTGTCATCTTTGCGGTGTCGGTCATCCTCCACAACGTGACCCACGCCTGCTTCCAGGACCTCGATATCGCCCTGGTCGGCCCCGACGACACCGCCGTGACGCTGATGTCGGACGTCGGCGGCTGCACGTCGCTCGACGAGACGCGGACCCTCGTCGTCACGGACGGGGGATTCCCCATGCCCGAGTCGTCCGTTCCAGCCGATGGCGGCACGTACGGACCGACCAATGGATCCGGCGGGTGGGCCGATTCCTACCCGTCGCCGATGCCCACGTCGGTGTTCGCGTCCAACCTCGCCGCGTTCAAGTGGAAGTCGACGGCAGGTCCGTGGCGCCTGTTCGTGGTGGACGACACAGGCAACAACCGGGGCGAGATCCAGGCGTGGACGCTGGCGTTCCGAACCGTGAAGAACGTCGTGGCGACGTACGACACCCTGGTGCCGGCGGGCGGAACGACGACCGGCATCGGCGCACCCTACCCGTCGTCGGTGCTCGCCTCGAACGTCACCGGCCGCATCGATCGGGTGAACGCCTTCGTGCGGTTGCAGCATCAGGACCCCGACGACGTCGACCTGCTGCTCGTCGGACCGGGAGGACAGAAGACGATCCTGATGTCCGACGCAGGCGGGTACGACGATCTCGCCGCCCCCGGAATCTACCTGTGGTTCGACGACACCGCGCTGATGACCATGCCCGACACCGCGGCGCTGTCGAGCACGACCTACGTCCCCACCGACCATGCGCCGGCCGAGACGTTCGAGTCGCCTGCACCCGGGGGGCCGTATCCGGCATCTCTGGCGGTCTTCAGAGGCGCGCAGGCGAACGGCTACTGGAGCCTCTACGCCCGAGACGACGCCTCGCTGGGAACGGGAGTCATCTCGAACTGGGGGATCGACCTCGTGATGGTCTCGTCGCCCGCGCCCCCGATGCTCTCGCTCGAGGTGCCGGTGTCGTTCTCGACGTCGAGTCCGTTCGTGCGGATCACGGCCGACGTCGACGATCCGCAGGACGCGCTCGTGACATGGCGGAACGCCGCCAACGGTGCGCGGGGCGTCGCTACCCACGACCATTCGAGCATCTTCGGCGCCACCGTCCCGGTCATCGCGGGCAGCAACGCGGTCACCTTCACGCTGACCAACGCGGCCGGCGAGCAGGTCTCGAAGACCACGACCGTGCTGGTCGGCAACTTCACCTACACCTTTTCGGAAGGTGCCACGGGGCCGTTCTTCGACCTCGATCTGGCCATCTACAATCCCAACAGCGTCTCGACGGCGTTCTCGGTGCGCTTCCTGACGCCCGAGACGACACCGACGCCGATGGAGAAGGAGTACGTGCTGTCGGCGCGTTCGCGCATGCGGCTGGCCGTCGAGTCGCTCGGCGGCGAGTTCCCCGCCATCGCCAGCAGTGCGGTGTCGAGCCTCATCACGTCGACCGATGCGCGCCCGCTGGTCGCGGAGCGGACGCTGTTCTGGGACGCGACGCGCTATGGGGGACACTCGGGGAGTGCTGTGAGCGAGACCTCGACTCTCTGGCTCTTCGCCGAAGGATCGCAGGGCCTCTTCGAGACATTCGTCCTGTTGAGCAACCAGAACGCGACCGATACGGTGGCGACCGTGACGTTCCTGCTCGAAAGCGGCGCGCCTGTCGTGAAGACCTACACGGTCGGGGCTCGGACCCGCTTCAACGTGTGGGCGGCGACGATACCCGAACTGATGCACAAGTCGTTCGGTATCAAGGTGACCTCGACACTGCCCATCACCGCCGAGCGCGCGATGTACTTCACGGGAAGTGGCACACGACTCTTCGAAGGCGGGCACGAATCGGCGGGCGTCACCCGCGGGTCGCGCGAGTGGTTCTTCGCCGAGGGCGCCACCGGCCCCTACCTGGATACGTACATCCTGGTCAGCAACCCCGGCTTCTCGAGTGTGCCGGTCACGTTCACGTATCGGTTGCCCGGAGGCACGGTGGTAACGAAGGTTCTGACGGCCGCGCCCATGTCGCGGCTGACGGTGAACGTCGAGACACAGGACCCGTTGCTGGCCGACACCGCCGTGTCGACCACGGTTTCGGCACCGGAGTTGATCGTGGCCGAGCGCGCGATGTACTGGCCTGGCGGCGTGGCAACGTGGTTCGAAGCACACAACAGCTTCGGCCTCACCGAAACCGGTGCGGCGTGGGCGGTGTCCGACTGCAGGCACGGGGGCCCGGAGCAGTTCGAGACGTATCTGCTGCTCGTCAATCCCGAGCCCGTCGAGGCGAACGTGACGCTGTCGTTCGTGCGGGCGGGCCTGGTGTCGCCAGTCCAGAAGTCCATCGTGCTGCCGGCAAACAGCCGCTCGAACGTGACGCTGCCCTCACACGCACCAGACGTGGTCGCCGCGTCGGGGACGACGGAGTTCAGCGTCACGATCGAGACGACCAACCTCACGCGCATCGCCGTCGAACGGGCGACGTACTGGAACTCCGGCGGCGTGACGTGG
>JAEUQQ010000749.1 GCA_016789685.1 Acidobacteriota bacterium
TTGCCGTACGGCAAGACGGTTGGCAATCGCGCGCGCATCTACGGCCTCAACACGATCGGGTTGGTGCGGCGCGGCTTTTCGCCGGCGCTCGTCCGCCAGATCCGCCAGGCGTACCGCGCCCTGTTGCAGTCGAAGATGAACACGTCGCAGGCCCTGCAGCACATCGAGCAGGAGCCCGATCTGCAGGCACCCGAGGTGCAGTTGCTCGTGACGTTCATCCGCACGTCGAGGCGCGGCGTGACGCTGCGCCGTGGCGGAAAGCGCGCCGACGACGGGTCAGACGAGTAGCGGAACAGACGGAAGGGGACGCACGCGTGTCGCGGGTGGGAGTCATCGCCGGCAACGGACGCTTTCCGTTCCTCGTGCTCGACGCGGCGCGGGCGCTCGGGCACGACGTCACCGTCGTGGCCGTCAAGGAAGAAGCCGATGCCGACCTCGACGCGTGGGCCGAGGCGCGGGGCGCATCGGTCCACCGCGTGTCGCTCGGACACCTGGGCAAGGCCATCGCCGTGCTGCGCGCGGCCGGCGTCACGCAGGCGGTGATGGCGGGGCAGGTCAAGCACGTCAAGATCTTCGGGGGCGTCATTCCCGACCTCACGTTGCTCTCGGTGCTGACCCGCCTCAAGGCCCGGAACACCGACGCACTGATTGCCGCCGTGGCCGACGTGCTGCGCGACAAGGGCATCGACCTGCTCGACTCGACGTTGTTCCTGCAGCCGCTGCTCGCCCGCGCCGGGACGCTGACGCGGCGCCAGGCGTCGGAGGGGGAGGCCGCGGAACTGGCCTTCGGCTACCGGATGGCCGATGCCATCGCGGGCCTGGATATCGGGCAGACCGTCGTCGTCAAGGAATGCGCCGTGGTGGCCGTTGAAGCCATGGAGGGCACCGATGCCACCATCGCCCGAGCGGGCGCGCTCGCCGGGCCAGGGTGCGTCGTGGTCAAGGTCGCCAAGCCCAACCAGGACATGCGCTTCGATGTGCCGGTCGTGGGGGTGCCCACGATCGACGCGATGCAGCGCGCCGGGGCGACCGTCCTGTCGATCGACGCCGGGAAGACGCTCGTGCTCGACGGCGACGCGTTCCTGCGGGCCGCCGATGCCGCAGGCATTGCCGTGGTGGGGCGCGTGCGCGCGTCGGCCGTGGCTGACAGGTGAGGGCAGCGATGGACACGGTGAGGATCGCCGCAATTGGCGTGGGCTATCTTGGCAAGCATCACGCGCGCATTCTCGCGCAGCTGCCGGGGGCGCACCTGGTGGCCGTCTGCGACGCGAACGCGACGCGTGCGGCCGAGATCGCCGCGCAGCATGGCACGCGCGCCGTCACGGATGCCGCCTCGCTGATCGGCGACGTCGATGCCGTGACGATCGCCGCGCCCACCGAGGCGCATCATGCCCTCGCGATGCCGTTCCTCACGCGTGGGATCGGCGTGCTCGTCGAGAAGCCGATGGCCCGGTCGCTTGCCGAAGCCGACGCGCTGATTGCGGCCGCCGACGCGAGTGGCGCCGTGCTGGGCGTCGGGCACACCGAGCGCTTCAACCCGGCGGTGCAGGCCGCGTTGCCCTTCGTCACCGATCCGGGCTTCGTCGAAGTGCATCGCCTGGGCACGTTTCCCGAGCGCAGCCTCGACATTGACGTGGTCTTCGACCTGATGATCCACGACATCGACGTGCTGCTCGCCACCGTGCGCAGCGAGGTCGTCGGCATCGACGCGGTCGGCGTGCCCGTGCTGACGGGGCGCGTCGACATCGCGAACGCGCGGATCAAGTTCGCCTCGGGCTGTACGGCCAACCTCACGGCGAGCCGCATCAGCCGCGATCGTGTGCGCAAGGTCCGCTTCTTCCAGAGGGACCAGTACCTGTCGATCGACTACGCGAGCCAGGAGGTCGAACGGTTTGCGCTCGTGCGCCAGGACGGGGCGATGCCGCAGATCGTCGGCGGCAAGCTCGACATCACGCGAGACGAGCCGCTGCGGCTCGAACTCGACGACTTCGTGCAGGCGGTCCGCGCGCGTCGCGCGCCCCGTGTCGATGGCCGGCAGGGCCGGACGGCGCTGGCGCTCGCGCAGCGGATCACCGATGTCATGGCCGGAGGCCAGCAATGAACGGGGTGTTGGAAGCCGTGGGCGGCAAGGTGAGTGGTGGCCGCGCGCTGACGTTCGAAGACGTACAGGCACTGGCGGGCGTGTCGGATCTCGTCAGGCTGGGCATGCTGGCCGACGAGGCCCGTCGCCGGCGCCACGGCGCCAGGGTCACGTTCGTGCGTGTGGCCGACG
Organism: Acidobacteriota bacterium; assembly: GCA_016789685.1. Taxonomy (GTDB): domain Bacteria; phylum Acidobacteriota; class Vicinamibacteria; order Vicinamibacterales; family JAFNAJ01; genus JAEUQQ01. The sequence continues at coordinate 2,273 of JAEUQQ010000749.1, forward strand.
TGGCATGTGGCGAGGCGGCGACGGCTGCGTGGCCCGCGAGCGCGGGCGAGATTCGTCTGGTCGGGACTCCGGCATCGGTCGAGGAGGCCATCGGCCAGGCCCGGGCCCTGGCCGCGCGCGCCAACGGCACGCCCGTGTCGGCGTTTGCGCTCCACGATCTCGAGCGCCTGGCGGGCGATGCGAAAGCGCTGACGCACGTGGTGGATCGTCTGGAGGAATGCGGCGTCGCGGCTATTGCCGAGGCCCCGCTCGACCTGCTTCGCGACCGCGAAGTGGCGTTGCAGGCCGTGCGGGACGCGGGCCTGCCTGTCGCCCGCGTGACCATCCGCCGCGGCCGCACGACCGCTGACGCGTTGCCACTGCTGCGCGACGTCAAGGCGCTGCAGAAGCACACCGGCAACATTCGGGTGTTCGCGCCACTGCCCCGCGACATCGATGCGCAGCAGGCCTCGACGGGCTACGACGACGTCCGCGTCGTCGCGCTCGCACGCCTCTGGCTCGACAACGTCGAGTCGATCCAGGTCGACTGGGCACTCTACGGGCCGAAGCTCGCGCAGGTGGCGCTCCTGTTCGGCGTCGACGACATCGACAGCGTGTCGGCGGCCGACCTCCTCGACCAGGGGCGCCGCCGTGCGCCGCTCGAGGAGGTGCGCCGCAACATCACCGCCGCGGGGCTCTCGCCGGTCGAGCGCACCGGCCGGTGGGCGGTCGCCCAGGCATGAGGCCGACGCGCATCGGCGCCGTCGGGTACCTCAACGCGCGGCCGCTGGTCGAGGGGCTGGCCGAGGATCCGTGCGGGTTCGAGCTGCGGTTCGACGTGCCCTCGGTGTGTGCGCGCCTGCTGCACGAGGGCACCGTCGACATCGGGCTCGTGCCGGCCATCGAGTACCTGCGCGGCGACTACATCATGGCGCCCGGCATCGGCGTGGCCGCCGACGGCGACGTCGCGTCGGTGGCGCTCTACACGCGCCGGCCCATCGCCGACGTCACCTCGCTCGCCCTCGACAC
>JAEUQQ010000758.1 GCA_016789685.1 Acidobacteriota bacterium
CGAGACACCGACGTGCAATGAACCACGACTGCGAACGGTAGAGCGCCACGAGCGCGGCGCCGATGGCCTGCGACAGGTCACCGAGCACCGCGGGTACCACCTGGAGGGCGCGGCGCTGGGCCGGCCAGAGATACGGGTCGGCGCTCTCGCGCAGGATGCGGAGGTAACGGGTGCGGAACGCCTCGCTCGTCGACCCCGGATCCATCAGGCCGCCCCCGATGACGACGTAGCGCGGATCGAGCGCCATGGCGAGGTTCGCCACGAGCAGCCCCATCGCCCGCGCCTGGAAGTCGAAGAGTTCGACGGCGAGCGCGTCGCCATCCTGCGCAAGCCCGCGCAGCGACAGCGCTTTCTGCTTGTCGGCCAACGGCGACTGCGCGAGCGGATGCTCCGGGTGCGCCGCGAGACGCTCGGCCAGCAGGTACGGCAGGCCGGCCAGGCTCGTGTACACCTCGTAGCAGCCCCACGTCCGTCCGCACCCGCAGCGATACGGCTTCGCGTCGAGCAGGTGCAGCGGCGCCGGCATGTGCGAGGCTTCCATCCCCGCCAGCGTGTCGCCATCGAGCGGAAGCCCGTTCGCGTCGACGTACGCGCAGCCGAGGCCCGACCCCGGCGCCAGCATCAGCACCGCGCCGCCGTCGGCGCTGCGCACGCGTTGTGCTTCGGCGACGCCGCCCATGTTGCCGTCGTTGCCGACGACGAGCGGAATCTCGCGCCCGGCACGCGCGGCCAGCGCACGACGGTACTCGGTGAGCACGTCGAAGCCCGCGAAGCTCTCGGGCAGGTTCGGGCCGCGCTCGAGCACGCCGTAGCTGCGCTGTGGTCCCGGCATCGCCGCGCCGACGCCTGCCACCTGCGCCCACGACAGGCCGTGCAGCGCGAGGTACTCGCCCACCGACGCCGCCCAGCCCTCCATCACGGCCACCGGGCCGTGTTCCGACCCGGTCGGCCGCTGCAGCAGGTCGGTCGAGACCGTCGTGCCGTCGCCGCGCACGGCGCCGATCTTGGTCGTCGTGGCACCGCCATCGGTGCCGATGAACACGCGCGTATCCTGTGCGGTCATGATGGCGCCCCCGAAGGCTAGCGAACGACGGCCTGCCGGCGATGCCCGCTCACGCCGTAGTGGACGATGTAGAGGTAGCAGACGAGTGGAATGATGAACGACGGCAGAATACCAGTGATGTCGGCCACGTAGCCCTGCAGCACCGGCACCAGCGCCCCGCCCACGATCGCCATGCACAGCACGCCCGAGCCCTCGCCCGTCCGCGGGCCGAGACCGTCGATCGCCAGCGTGAAGATGGTCGGGAACATGATCGAGTTGAACAGCCCGATGGCAATCACCGCCCACATGGCCAGCATCCCGCCGCTGGCCATCGCGAGCGCCAGCAGCAGCACGACCATCGCCGCGTTGAACGCCAGGACGTACCCGGGCTTGACCTTGCGCAGGACCGCCGCGCCGATGAAGCGTCCGATCATGGCGCCGCCCCAGTAGAGCGACAGGTACTTGCCGGCCGCGCTCTCGCTCAGTCCTGCGATCTCGGGACGCGCCATGAAGTTGACCAGGAACGACCCGATCGAGACCTCGGCACCGACGTACATGAAGATGCCGACTGCCCCGAGTACGAGGTGGCGGAACGACCACACGCTCGGCAGGTCGGCCGGCGCGACGCCGCTCTCGGCCGATTCGGTCGTCGCGGCAATCGAGGGCAGGTGGAACTGGCTGAACGCGAGCGCGATCAGGAACAGGGCCGCCGCCAGGCCCAGGTAGGGCATCTGCACCGTGCGGGCTTCATCGACCGCGCGCGCCGCGTCGCCGCCGCCAGCCGCCGAGGCGGCCGTCAGGATCAGCATCGACCCCACGAACGGGCCGATGGTCGTGCCCAGCGAGTTGAACGCCTGCGTCAGGTTCAGGCGGCTCGAGGCCGTCTCAGACCGCCCCAGCACCGCCACGTACGGGTTCGCGGCGACCTGCAGGAGGGTGATCCCCGATGCCAGCACGAACAGCGCGCCGAGGAAGAAGGCATACGACGCCATCCCCGCCGCCGGATAGAACATCAGGCAGCCGACGCCGGCCGTCGACAGCCCGATGATGATGCCGTGCCGGTAGCCGAACCGCTCGACCAGGTACCCCGAGGGGAACGACATCACCAGGTACGCCCCGAAGAAGCAGAACTGGATCAGCATCACCTGCACGTAGCTGAGCGTGAAGATGCTCTTGAGGTGCGGGATGAGGATGTCGTTGAGCGACGTGATCAGGCCCCACATGAAGAACAGCGAGGTCAGGACGATGAGCGGCGCGGTGTACGAGGGCGAACCCGACTCGGACGCTGTCGTCCGCGCTGGTGAGGGAGACGAGATGGATGCCATTGAGCCTCGGCTGGACGCGCACGACATGATGGCGCGCCAGACAGACCAGCGCGGGAGACGGGTCGATGCGGCCAAGGGAAGATGCGCCGAGCCGCGTCGGCGTGCAAACGGCAAGGCACGGCAAACCACGGCAAAGCACGGCAGCCGGCCAGAAATCCAACGAACCGGACGGGTTGCGGTAATGCGCCGAGTTGGCGGATGATCAGCAGCCGGATGCATGACTCGAGCCTGGGCCAGGGCGGCAAGGCCAGCAGCGACGGGCAGGGCACCCGCCTGGAGTCGTGGAAGGAGATCGCGGCCTACCTCGGTCGCGACGTCACGACCGTCCAGCGCTGGGAGCGCCGCGAAGGGCTGCCCGTGCACCGGCTCCTGCACGCGAAGATCGGGTCGGTCTTCGCCTACTCGGCCGAACTCGAGGCCTGGCGGCAGGCCCGGTCGCACCAGGCCGGCGCCCCGCTGGCGGCCGATCCCGCCGGGGCGGCTCCGCCCCCGCAGGCCGACACGCCAGCGACTCCGCCTGCCGACTCTCCGCCAGACCGTGAGCCGCCGGCCGCGCCGCCGCCCGCAGCCGTGGCCGTGACGACCACGGCGCCCGCCCCGGGGCGATGGCTCACGGGCACCCTGGCCGCCCTCCTCGTCCTGACGTCGAGCCTCCTCGCCTGGGAGGTCTGGGGCCGCAAGGATCGGAGCCCCACGATGGGCCCCATCCGGACCATTGCCGTCCTGCCACTCCGGAACCTCTCGGGCGACGCCGCGCAGGAGTACTTCGCCGACGGCATGACCGAGGCGGTCATCTCGCGGCTGGCCAGCCTGGGCGAGGTCCAGGTGACCTCGCGCACCTCGATCATGCAGTTCAAGAAGACCGACAGACCCGTCCCCGAGATCGCGAGCGCGCTTGGCGCCGATGCCATCCTCGAGGGTTCGGTCCTGCGGTCGGGCAACCGCGTGCGCGTGATCGCGCAGCTGGTCGACGGCCGGACCGACGCGCACGTGTGGGCGGCCGAGTTCGACCGCGAGGTCCGCGACGTGCTGGCGCTGCAGGACGAACTCGCACAGGCCATCGTCGCGCAGCTCAGTGCCAGCGTGCGCGAGCCCCGCGCGGGCGAGGCCCACGACACGCCGGTGTCGTCGGTGGCCTACGAGCACTACCTCAAGGGCCGCTACCTCCTCAACGAGAGTTCGCTCGACTCGGTGCGCCAGAGCCTGCGGGAGTTCCAGGCAGCCATCACCGTCGATCCGGCGTTTGCGCCGGCCTACGCGGGGCTCGCCTCGGCGCACACCGATCTCGGCACCGTGCTGATCGGCGCCACGCCGGGCGCCGACTCGGTCGAGCGCGCCATTGCGGCCGCCAACGAGGGCATCGCGCGCGATCCCTTCCTGGCCGAGGCCCACTCGGTCCTGGGGCGTGCGCTCATGGGCCAGTGGCGGTGGAAGGAGTCAGAGGCCGCCTTCCGGCGGGCGCTCGCGCTCAATCCGAGCGATGCGCGCACGCACTACTGGTTTGCGGAGTGGCTCATCGCTCATCACCGTGGCGACGAGGCGGTCGCGTCGGCCCGGCGGGGCCGCGACCTCGATCCGCTCTCGATGCGCGTCGGCGCCGAGTTCGGGCTCATGCTCGGCTTCGCCGGCAGGCACGCCGACGCCGTCAGCCAGTTGCGGAGCGTCCTCGCCGTGCAGCCCGACCACGTGCAGGCCCTCTGGTGGCTGGGCATCAACCTGATCGATCTCGGGCGCGCCGCCGACGGGATCGCGCCGCTCGAGCGCGCCACCGCGCTGAGCGGACGCTCGGCCGCCGTCGCCGCACAACTGGCCCGGGCCTATGCCAAGGTGGGCCGCCGGGCCGAGGCCCAGCGGATCCTCGCCGAACTGATCGCACGGCGCGAGACCAAGTACGTGCCGCCGACAAGCATCGGCGCAGTCTACGCGGCGCTGGGCAACCACGACGCGGCCATCGAGTGGTACACCCGCGCGGTCGACGAGAAGGCCAACAGCCTGCACCTGATGTGGGCCTCGACGGCGGCGGCCCCATTGCACGGCGATCCCCGGTTCGTGGCGCTGTTCGTCCGGATGGGCCTGCCCGCCGCCACGCCTGCAGGTGCCCCATGAACTACCCCATCTGGGATCAGCCGGGCAGCGGCCTGCTCATCGCGGCCATCGCTATCGTCCACGTCTTCGTCTCGCATTTCGCCGTCGGCGGCGGACTCTTCCTCGTCGTGACCGAACGCCGGGCCCGGCGTACCCACGACCACGACCTGCTCGCCTACGTGCGCCGCCACTCGCGGTTCTTCGTCCTGCTGACGCTCGTCTTCGGCGCCCTCACGGGCGTCGGCATCTGGTTCGTCATCGGCCTCGTGCACCCGTCGGCCACCTCGATGCTCATCCAGCTGTTCGTCTGGTTCTGGGCCATCGAGTGGACGTTCTTCATCGTCGAGATCGTCGCCGCCCTGGCCTACTACTACGGCTGGGATCGACTGGCTCCGGCCACGCACATGCGGATTGGCTGGATCTACGCCGTCGCGTCGTGGATGAGCCTCGTCGTCATCAATGGCATCCTCACGTTCATGCTCACGCCAGGCGCCTGGCTCGAGACGCGCAGCGTGTGGGACGCCTTCTTCAATCCGACCTACTGGCCCGCGCTGGTCGCGCGCACCGCTGCGGCTGCGGGCCTCGCCGGACTCTATGCGCTGCTCACGGCGTCGTGGATGACGCGCGGCGCGCTGAAGCCGCGCCTGGCCCGCTACGCCGGCGCGGGGTGGGTCATGCCGATGGCTCTCGTGCTGCCGCTGTCGCTGGCCTGGTACGTCTGGGCCGCCGCCGGAGCCGGGATCGATGTGCGCGGCATCGTCGGCGCGCCCGATGGCTCGCTGGTCGATGCATTCCGCGCGCTGTGGACGGGCGGGGCGACCGGGCATCCGGTCGCGCGGATGGCGGTCGACGCCTCGCTGGCAGGTGGCGTGGGACTCGTGGTGCTGCTCGTGTTCGGCGTGCTGCGGCGGCCGGCGCGCTTCGGCCCGCTGACGGTCGCGCCGATGCTGCTCTGCGGCATCGTCGCGTTCGGCGGCGTCGAGTTCGTGCGCGAAGACCTGCGCAAGCCCTACGTGCTGTCACACGTGATGTTCGTCAACGGCGTCAGGCTCGCCCCGGCGTGGGATCCGTACTCGATCGCGCAGATCGAGGCAAAGGGGCTCCTGGCGTCGTCGAAGTACGTGCATTCCCGCGCGGCGTCGCTGCCCGCCGACGATCTGGTCGGACGGCTCGCCGCCGACGGGCAGGCCATCTCGACGGTGCTCTGCGCGTCGTGCCACACCATCGATGGCTACCTCGCACTGCGTCCCCTCGTCGCAGGGCGCAGTGTCGGGGCGCTCGAGACCACGCTCGCGAAGCTGGCCGTCCCGCTCGACGCGGCCGGCCAACCGACCTCGTGGAGTCAGCCGCACGTCGGCCTGAGCACGTGGCGGGGGCGCTACATGCCGCCGTTCGTCGGCACCGTGGAAGAACGGCACGCGCTGGCCGTCTACCTCGCCCGGCTCGGCGGCGCGACAGACGCGCAGCTTGCCGCGGCGACGACGGCCGATGACCCCGGGCGCGCGTACTTCGACGACAACTGCGCCATGTGCCACGGCGACGGCGGCGAATGGCCACTGGCGGCGCGTCCACCGCAGCCTGTTGCGGCGTACTACGACATGCTGGGACGGCTGCCGGCGATCAACGAGGTGATGCCGCCCTTCGAAGGCGACGAGTCGTTGCGCCGGGCGCTGGCCGTACATCTCTCGGCGCTTGGCGCGTCGCAGCCGCCGGGTGGAGCACGCTGATGGCGACGGTGTGGATGCTCTGGTTGCCGTCGGTCGATCCGCTGCCGCAGCCCGCGCCGACCGGCCTGCTGTGGGCGCTGCTGCTCCTGACGTTCGTCCTGCACCTCGTGCCGATGAACCTGGCCCTCGGCGGGTCGATCGTCGCCCTCGTGGCCCGGTGGCGTGGCCGCGATGGCCGCGACCCGCACGCGCGCACGCTGGCGTCGTGGTTTGCCGTGGCGCTGCCGACGATCATCGCGGCCACGGTGAGCTTCGGCGTCGCCCCGCTGCTGTTCGTGCAGACGCTGTACGGTCGCGCCCTCTTTGGCAGCTCGATCCTCATCGCATGGCCGTGGCTCTCGGTGGTCGCCCTCGTCATCGTCGCGTACTACGCGGCCTACCTGATGGCCTTCAGGGCTGGCGACGGCGCCTCACGCACGGGGCTGGCGGCGGCGATCGCCGGCATCTTCGTCGTGGTCGCCTTCATCTACGTCAACAACATGTCGTTGATGCTGCGCGTCGCGGAGTTCGAGTCGCTGACGGCGAACGGCACGGGCGGATGGCGCCTCAACGCCGACGATCGCACGCTGGTGCCGCGCTTCCTGCACATCCTCGTCGGAGCGGTGGCCGTTGCCGGCGCGGGGGCGGCCCTGCTCGGCTGGCTCCGACGGCACCGCGACCCCGCGTTTGGCATGTGGGCCATGCGTTATGGCAGCGGCTGGACGGCGCTCGCGACATTCGCGAACCTGTTCTTCGGCAGCTGGTGGCTGATGTCGCTTCCGCGCGACGTGCTGATGCGGTTCGTGGGTCACGACGCCGCGGCGACGACGGTGCTCATGCTCGGAATCGCGTGTGCCCTCGTCGCGCTGATGGCGTTTGCGGCGGCCGCGCGCGCGAAGGATCCGGCCCCGGCCGTGCGCGCGGGGCTCATGGCGCTCCCGCTGGTGCTGGTGGCGATGATCTTCACGCGCGACCAGGTACGCGAGTCGTCGTTTGCCCTGGCCGGCCTCGGCGACGCGCCGTGGATCGAACCCCAGTGGGGCCCGATCGGCATCTTCGCCGTCTTGCTGGTCGCCGCCCTGGCGACGATCGCGTGGATGCTGTCAGCCCTCGCGCGCGGCAAGTAGCGAAGGGGTCACGTCTTTCATTGCAGCATTTCTCAAGACCTGGCACCGGGTCAGGCACGTAACGAAGGGGTCACATCTTTCTTCATCACATTCCGCACGCTCTGACCCCATGCCGATCACGACGCCCCCAGCCGCGCACCTGGTGCGGCCGCCGCTCCGGGGCGGTCAGTCGGCGAGCGAGCGGTTGTTCGTCTCGGCCATCGGCCACATCAGCGCCAGGCCGACCGCCCCGTACGCCATGATGTAGAACGCGGGCGCGAGCGGCCACTGCAGCGTCTCGATCAGCCACGACGACACCAACGGTGCGCTGCCGCCCGCCAGGGCCAGCGTCATGCTGTAGGCGAAGCTCATCGACGTGACCCGCGTCCGCAGCGGGAAGATCTCGACGACCATCGCGCCCTGCAGGCCGAGCGCCATCCCCAGCGGCACGGCCAGCAGCACCTGGCCCAGCGTGAACTCCAGCGGCGTGCCGTAGAGCATCATCCGCAGCGCCGGCAGGATGGCCGCCATCGTCACCACGGTGAGCGCCATCATCAACCGCCGGCGGCCGGTGCGGTCAGACAACCATCCGCCCAGCGGCTTGGCAAACAGCACAACGAACAGCGTCAGCGTGTTGGCGAGCAGGAAGGCGTTGCCGCTCTCGCCGGTCATGCTCTTGCGGCGTTCCACGGCGTAGGTGAACGCGAGGTAGTACGCCGCATTCGTCATGGCGACGATGCCGAACGTCTGGACGATGGGCTTCCAGTCGGCCAGCAGCGACGCGAGGAGGGGGGCCCGGACCTCTGCCGCCTTCAGGCCTTCGGCCGACTCGCTGATGCCCTTCCGCAGGTACCAGCCGAGCACGCAGAAGCCCACGCTGGCGACGAACGGCACGCGCCATCCCCAGGTGGCGACCTGGTCGGCGGGCAGCAGCGCGTTGACGGCCCACGCCGAGGCCGATCCGAGGATGAAGCCAAGGGTCGTGCCGGCGGCGGTCGACGAGCTGACGATACCGCGCATGAGCGGCGATGCGAGTTCGGTGGTGTAGACCATCGAGCCGGTGAACTCGCCGCCGAGCGAGAAGCCCTGCACGAGGCGCATGGCAACGAGCAGCAGTGGCGCCGCGACGCCGATCTGGGCGTGCGTCGGCAGCAGGCCGATGACGAGTGTGGCGCCGCCCATCAGGGCGATCGACACGGTGAGCAGGGCGCGCCGGCCGATGCGGTCGCCAACGGCGCCGAGGACGATGCTGCCGACGGGCCTGGCAAGGAACCCGAGTGCAAAGACGGCAAACGCGAGGAGCTGCTGCGCGGCCGGACTCGATTGCGGGAAGAACTGGCGGCCGATGTCAGAGGCGAAGTAACCGTAGACGGCGAAGTCGAACCACTCGAGCACGTTGCCGATCAGTCCGGCGAGTGCGGTGCGCAGCGGCGACTGCTGCGGGGGGGTCACATCTTTCTTCATCGCTTTCTGCACGCTGTGTCCCCTCGTCGTCCAGAGGGGTCACGTCTTTCATTGCCGCATTTCTCAAGACCTGGCACCGGGGTCAGGTCGTGCAAAATGCTGCAAAGAAAGATGTGACCCCTACTGCAGGTGACGGGCGAAATACGCGGCAACGGCCGCGTTCACCCGGAGTTGGTGCGCGTAGCGCATCCAGTGATGCGTGTCGTCGACGATGACCAGTTCGTCGAACGGCACCCGCTGCGCCTCGAGCCGACGCGCCAGATCCACCGTCTGGCTGAAGCGCACATTGCGATCGTCGTCCGCATGAATCAACAGCACCGGCGAGCGCCACGTCGGCACCGATGAGACCGGCGACGACTGCCAGGCCACCTCCAGCGCCGCCTGCCGATCGCCCGATTCGAGTCCCGGGCGCGCCAGCGCTGCCTGCAACGCTGCCCCCGCACCCGAGTCGCCCGCCGTGAAGTCGTGCACGCCGTGGATGTCGACGCCCGCCGCAAACAGGTCCGAGTCGCGCCCCAGCGCCAGCGCCGTCAGGAATCCGCCGTACGAACCGCCGTAAATCCCGATCTTCGCCGGATTCACCTGCGGCAGCGTGCGCAGGAACACACCGGCGGCCTTGATGTCGCGATACTCCGACGCCCCCTGCGCCCCGGCCTGCGGCGGGCGGTGGAACTCGTACCCGTAGCCGATGCCGAGCCGGTAGTTCACCGAGAGCACCACGAACCCGCGGCTCGCGAGGTACTGGTTCATCGCGTACGCGTTGGAGTAGTAGTCGGAGTAGTTCCAGCCGAGCAGCATCTGCCGCGGAGGACCTCCATGCACGTAGACGATCGCCGGCTTCTTCGCCGGGCCGCCGGGTGCCTCGAACACCTGCGCATGCACCTCGACCCCGTCGTCGGCGCGGAACCGCACCGCACGCGGCACGACCAGCGCCCCCGCCGGGAAGTCGGCCGGCACACGATCAGCGGCGAGCAGGCGGGCGTCGCCGCCCGCCACCGGCCGCACCGTCACCTGCGGCGGCCGCTGCGCGGTCGCCGAGATGTACGCGAGCCACTGCCCGTCGCCCGTCATCACCGGTGACCACTCGAGCCCTTCGCCCGGCGTGACGACCTCGGCCGGCGCACGATCCACCGCCGCGCGCACCACGTGGCGCCGGTGCAGGTCATCGGCCGCCTCGCCCGCGTTGGCCGCGAACACCAGCGACCGCCCATCCGGCGCGAGCCGGATGTGCTCGGCCATGTAGCTGCCCGGCGTCAGGAGCAGCGGCGTGCCGCCCGCAGGAGGCACCGCGTAGAGGTGCGGCCAGCCGTCCTCGTACGACAGGAAGACGATCCGTTCGCCCGCCGCCCAGTGGAGGTTCGTCGTACCGTGCGTGGTCGGGATGGACCCGCGCAGCGTCTCGGGCGCCTTCCACACCTGTCGCGCGGTCGCGGCGGCGACGTCGCCCACCCAGACACTCCATGGCTGGTGGCGTGCCCCGAGCGAGGGCGCCGGCGCTCCGCCCGTCCCGGGGCGTCGCACGAACGCGATGCGCGCGCCATCGGGCGACCAGCGCGGGCTGCCGTCGCGCGAGGTGCTCGGCGCCATCCACGTGATCGGCGACTGGGCGTCGCGGTAGATCCCGATGAACGCGTGGTCGCCACGATTCGACACGAACGCGAGCGTGCGTCCGTCGGGCGCCCAGCGGACGTCGCCGTTGGCGCCGCGGGCGATGAACAGCCGCGTGGCCGGCGCGCTGCCGTCGATGGGCGCCGACCAGACCTGGCGATCGCGCTCGAACGCGACGCGGTCGGAGCGTGGCGAAATGGCCGGCGCTTCGCCGGCGCCGAGCGACATGGGGGTGCCGCCGGCGAACGGCACGGTCCAGATCGCCACCTCGATCGGCATCGGCGAGGCGGCGGGATTCACGGGCAGCGCGTCGTCCCAGTTGGAGCTGTGGTCGCCGCCGCGCACGTAGACGACGTGACGTCCGTCGGGTGACAGCGACACGGACGTCAGTTCCTGGCCATCGTCCTCGGTGTAGCTGGTGAGGCGCCGCGCCTGCCACGCCGGCGCTTCCGCGACCCAGATGTTGCGGCTCCCCCGCTCGTTCATCGCCCACGCGATGCGGGCGCCCGTGGCCGCCGCGGTGAGTTCGTTGGGGAAGGGGTAGCTGCGCACCTGCTCGAGGGTGAACGACGTGGGGCCTGACGGTGTCTGCGCCCAGCCGCCAGAAGCCGACAACGCGGCCGCGGCGGCGACAATACCGGCGGTGAGGTTCCTGACACGTGCCCGAAGTGCCGGTGTCATGCGTGCCTCCTGGCTGGCAGGCGAAGCGTCGTCGGTGTCGGCCCGCGCGGTTGGCGGGGACAGAGCGTGCAGAATGTGATGAAGAAAGATGTGACCCCTACGCGCCGTGGCGCACGAGGTTCCAGGCATCGACGGCGGCACCGCGGGCTCCGGCGGCGTCACCGTTGGGCATCACCACGATCGGCACCTGCGCCTGCTCCTCGCGCTGCGGGGGCATCCCGCGACGGACCTCGGCGATGAACCACTCCTGGAACTCCGGGCTCGCCTCGACCGCGCCGCCGCCCACCACCAGGCCGTCGGGATCGAACACGTTGATCATCTGGTCGAAGAACAGCCCGAGGGCGTGCGCCTGGACGCGGAACACGTCACGGCACAACTTATCGCCACGCTCGGCCATCCCGCGCACGCGCTTGGCCGCCACGTGCAGGCTCGCCTCGCGGTGCAGTTCGTGCGAAGGGTCGCGCGCCAGGAAGTACGGCAGGAGCGTGCGCTCGATCGCGGTCAGCGAACAGAGCGACTCGAGATCGCCGAACCTGCCGCAGTTGCACGCGGGCCGGATCCCCTCGGTGCCGGCGATGCTCCCGTAGGGCACCAGCACGTGCCCGACTTCCCCGCCGAACCCGTTCACGCCCTTGACGACGTGACGCCCGATGACGATCCCGCCACCGAGACCGGTGCCGATCACGGCCGACACCGACGTGGCGTCTGCGCGATCACCGAACAGCACGTAGTGGCCCCACAGCGCGGCGGCGTTGCCGTCGTTGAGGTAGGCCACCGGCGTGCCGAGCGCCGCTTCGACCGCGCCGCGCAGGTCGAATCCCGCCCAGCCGGCGTGAATGAAGTTCGTCGACCCTTCGGCGCTGAGGACGCCCGTCGCGCTGGCGGGCCCCGGCGTGTCGAGGCCGACGGCGACGACATCCGACGCCGACGCCCCGGCGCGCGCCAGCGCAACCGCGAGTCCCTCGGCGATCTGCCGCACGCAGACGACGGGGCCCTCGCGGGCCAGCGCGGGATGCTCGCAGAGCCCTTCGATCAGGAAGGTGCCCGCATCGTCGAGCAAGGTGTAGTTGATGGCGGTGCCGCCGACGTCGATGCCTGCAACGAGTGACATGGCCGAGCATTGTATGCGGAAGTGGGCCGCAGGCTGTCGCCCGGCGGGCCTGGCGATCGATACTGGGGCATGTCGTCAACCGATCTCTCGATGCTCGAGCGGCACGTGTTGTTCTGCCACGGCTCCGACTGCAAGGACCGCGGGGCCGAGAAGACCATGGACGCGATGTGCGAAGCGATCGACGCGAAGCGCCTCGACCACCGCGTGTTGACGACGCGGACGCGGTGCCTGGGCGTGTGCGCCGAGGGGCCGGTCGTGGTCGTCTATCCCGACGGCGTGTGGTATGGCGACGTCCGCGCGAAAACGGGACGGAAGATCGTCGAGCAGCACCTGCAGCACGGGACGCCGCTCGACGACCACGTGATCCACCGCGTGGAATAGCGACCCTCGCCGCGTCCCCGCGAGGGGGTCACATCTTTCATTGCAGCATTTTTCAAGACCTGACCCCGGCTGAGGGGGTCAGATCTTGAATTTTGCTGCAATGAAAGACGTGACCCCGCCTCAGCGGGTCGTTGAGCGCGGAGGGGTGGGGGGGACGCGGGCAAGGACGGTGACGCCCTCGAGCAGCACGCCCACCTGCAGGTCACGCGGCCGCCGGCCCACCGCCGTCGTCGAGGCATACCGGACGCGATACGCGTAGCGAAGACGCGACATCACCCGCGTCAGCGCCGGCGCGGCGGCCTCGACGCTCGACACGCGCTCGAGGTGCCCGCCCGTCTTCGCGGTGCCGTCCTGCAGCATCTGCGTCAGCTCGCGATCGCCTTCGCCCTGCGACTGCAGCTGGATCATCCGCTCGCGCGACTGCGAAAAACTCGCCTCGGCACCGCGCGCCGTCGCAATCGCCGCCCCCGACAACGGCTTGATCGCCACGGCGTTGAACGACACCCCCCTGGCAATGAGTGACTTGATGGCCTTGCCGGCGGTCATCGCACTGACCTCGCTGCCCGTGGTCGTGACGGCGACGATGACGGGCACCGACGCGCCCGCCTCGGCGAGATCGGCCGCTGCCATGTCGACGGCATCGATGAGGCGCGGCAGGTTCGCGATGGTGAACAGGCGGCCGATGGCCGCCTTGAGTTCGGCGGCATCGCGCAGGAACGGCGTCACCCGCACGGCGCGATCGCCAAACGAGTAGAGCCCGATGCGGTGGCCGGGCCCGACGACGTCGATGAACGCCTCGGCCGCCGCCTTGACGGCCGGCAGGCCGTCGCCGAGGGCCCCGCTGGTGTCGACGAGCAGCGCCACGTGCATCGGCTCGTCGAGCGGCGCCGCACCGACCACCTCGCGATCGCGCCCGTCTTCGCGCACGGCAAAGTGCTCGGCGAGCAGGCCGGTGACGGGAACGCCGTCCGCATCGAGCACGGTGACGAACACGTCATGCCCCGCCGGCTGGGCGTGAACGATGCTCACCGGAAGGACCAGGGCGGTGGCGGCGGCAAGGCACAGGAGGACGTCGCGACGGCGCATGGCAGCTATCGTCCTCCTGTTCCCCGAATTCCGCCAGCCCGGCGTCAGGCCCAGCTGAACCCGTGCTTCGACAACGGCAGCGACCGGATGCGCGTGCCCGTAGCCGCGAACACGGCGTTGCACACGGCGGGCACGATCGGCGGCAGCGCCGGTTCGCCGATGCCCGTCGGCGAGTTGCTGGACTTGATGAACTCGACCTCGATCTCGGCCGGGGCCTCGTTGTGCCGCACCAGCTCGAAATCGTGGAAGTTGCTCTGCACGGCGCGCCCGGCTTTCATGGTGATCTCGGCGGTCATGGCGTGCGCCATGCCGTCGATGACCGCACCCTGCGACTGGTTGAGCGCGCTGCTGGTGTTGATGATGTGGCTGCCCACGTCGCCGGCCACCCACACCTTCTCGACCTTCACCTTCGACGCCGCATCGACCCGCACGCGCGCGACTTCGGCGAAGTAGCCGCGATGGCTGAACTGGAACCCGATGCCCATCCCGACACCCGGGGCCTTGACGTGGTTCGCCCATCCCGACATCTGCGCCACCTTCGCGACGACGTCGCGCATGCGCTTCGGGTCGAACTGCGTCTTCGGCGGATTCGTGCCGGCCGCCGCCGCGATCGCCGCGTCGAGCAGATCGAGGCGGAATCGCACGGGATCGGCGTTGGCGGCGTGCGCAACCTCGTCGAGGAACGACTGGAACGCCCAGCAGAACGCGTTGCTGCGCGGCGCCCGCAGGGCGTACACCGGGATGCCCGTCGGCATCAGCGAGGCGTGGAAGCCGTAGTTGGCCACGAACGCCGCGGGGAACTCCTCGGGCACGATGTTCGACGAGGGCGCGAACTGCTCGCCCTCGCCGAAGCTGATGAAGTGGTTCCGCCACGCGGTCATCCGCCCCGACGCGTCGATGCCGGCCTTGAGGAAGTGGAACCCCGCGGGCCGGTAGTGGTCGTGCTGCATGTCGTCTTCGCGCGACCACAGCACCTTGACGGGCACGCCGCCCATCTCGCGCGCAATCCACGCGGCTTCGAGCATGTAGTCATTGGTCAGGCGCCGGCCGAACCCGCCGCCCACGCGCAGCAGGTTGACGGTGATGTTCTCGACCGGCAGGCCGAGCAGCTTCGACACCTGGTTGCGCCCGGCATCGGGCGTCTGGCTCGGCGCCCAGATCTCGAGCCTGCCGTCCTTGAACTGCGCGGTGCAGTTCTGCGGTTCGAGCGGCGCGTGCGAGATGAACGGGTACGCGTAGTTGGCCTCGACGACTCTTGTGGCGCCGGCGAGCGCGGCGTCGACGTCGCCATCCTTGCGCAGTGTGAACACCGGGGGCTGTGCGGCGAGTTCCGCGGCCCGCTTCGCGATGCCCTCGCTGCTCTCGGCCGCGGTGGGGCCTTCGTCCCACTCGACCTTCAGCTTCTCGCGCGCCGACTGCGCGGCCCACCAGTGATCCGCGACGATCGCGACGCCCCCGTGCAGGCCGAGCAGTTCCTTCGTGCCCTCGACGATGAAGACCTTGCGGACGCCCGGCAACGTGCGGATCACGTCGAGGTTGGCGGCGCGCACGCGTCCGGCGAACACCGGGCACTTCTCGTAGGCGGCCCACAACATGCCCGGGAGCGTGAAGTCGATCGAGAACGCCGGCTGGCCCGTGACGATGCGCGGGTTGTCGACGCCGGGAGTGTAGGTGCCGATGATGCGGTAGTCGGCGGGGGCCTTCAGCGGCACCGTGTCGAGGTTGGGCACCGTCTGCGTCGTCAGGGCCGACGCGAGGGCGCCGTACCCGAGCGTGCGGTTCGACGCGGCGTGGCGCACCTCGCCGTGCGACGTCGTGCATTCGGCGGCCGGGACGTTCCACTGCGCGGCCGCGGCCGCGATGAACATCTGCCGTCCCGCCGCCCCGACGCGTCGCAGCGGCTCCCAGTTGGTCGGCGTCGCCGTGCTGCCGCCGGCGCGCTGCGGGCCGTACTTCATCTCGTCGAGCGCGACCTGCTCGACGGTGACCCGGGCCCAGTCGACGTCGAGTTCCTCGGCGATCAGCATGGGCAGCATGGTCTTGATGCCCTGGCCGATCTCCGGGTTCTTGGCGGCGATGGTCACGCGGCCGTCGGCGGCGATCCTGATGAACGACTGCGGCACGAGCACGGGCCGCGGCGGCGCGACGGTGCCGGGCGGTTGCTGTGCAAA
>JAEUQQ010000761.1 GCA_016789685.1 Acidobacteriota bacterium
CGAGCCCGACTGGGCCGCGCAGTACTGGCGCGTGAAACAGGACCGCGTCGCGCCGGGGCTGGCGACCCTGGCGATCGAGGTCGAGCAGAAGGTCGAGACGGTGGGCGGTGTGGCGGCGGCGGGCGTGCTCGATCGCACGTCCAACGCGGGGAGCATCCAGGGGAGCGGCTACACCGCCGCGGGGCTGGCCAACGCGCAGGCGTCGTCGCAGCGGCTGCCGGTCGTGCGCCTGAGCGTGCTCGGCGAACTGGTGGCGATGTGGGTCAACGAGCGCCCGATTCCTGGCACGCGATTCAGCTGGGGGCCGACGGGGAGCGGGGCGTTGGTCCACGTCGGCGAGAAGGGCGCGGTCGTGTTCTTCGATCAGGGCAAGCGGCGCCTGAGCGTGCCGGCGACGAAGGACGCGGTGCTGCCCGCCTGGTCACTCGACGGGCAGCATCTCGCGTGGTTCCAGCGCAGCGGGAAGAAGAAGTTCACGCTGCACTACGCCTGGGTGTCGAAGGGCTGACGCCCCGGGCGTGCGACGGGCGCCTCCTACTTCGCGCCGGCGATGGCGGTGACGACATCCCACTGGAAGCGGACGAAGCGGAACAGTTCGCTCTCGAGGATCCGCTCCTGATCGCTGTGCGCGCCGAAGCCCTTCGGGCCATCCTCGACGTCGGTCGCCGGGCCGATGCCGTAGCACTGCACCCCTTTGGCGCGCAGGTACGCCATGTCGGTGGCACCGGTGCTCATCGTCGGCAGCGTCATCGACTGGTAGTGCTTCGTGACGGCCGCTTCGATCGCAGCGAACGCCTCGGTGTTGAGGCGCGAGTTGCCGTGGGGGCGCGTGTCGCGCTGGGCCCAGGCGACCTCGATGCCCGGGTCGTTGACGACCTGTTTCACGGCGTCGAGCACCTTGGCCGGGTCTTCGTCGGGGTGGACGCGGACGTCGATGGTGGCCTTGGCCTCGGACGGGATGACGTTGACGCGGTAGCCGCCCTGGATGATGGTGGGCGACAGTGACGTGCGCAGCATCGACGCGTGGCGCGGCTCGTGCTCGAGCAGGTAGTCGTCGGCGGGGCCCGAGACCTTGGGGTCGGGGCTGAGGACGTCCTTGTAGCGCTGCGCCTGCTCGGGCGACGAGATGGTCGCCATCCGGCGGAAGTACGTGCCGGTCGTTTCGTTGATCGTCAGCGGCGGCTTCCAGGCCGCGACCTTGCCCACGGCGGTCGACAGGCGGGCGACGGCGTTGGTCTTGAGGGGGACCGAGCCGTGACCGGCGACGCCGCGGGCGGTGAGCTCGATGGCGCGCGGGATCTTCTCGAGCGTCTGCACCGAGGCGACCTTGACCTTGCCGCCCTCGCGCGTGACGTTGCCGCCCTCGGCGAGGCAGTACTCGGCCTCGATGTCGGCGAAGTGGTTGTCGGCCATGAACTGGATCCCGACGCGTGTCGAGCCTTCCTCGCCGGCCTCGGCGAGGAAGATCACGTCGCGGTCGAGGGCGACCTTCTGCCGTTTGAGTTCGAGCATGAGCATGAGGCCGGCGACGACGTTGTCCTTGTCGTCGACGGTGCCGCGCCCGTAGACGTAGCCACCGTCGCGCGTGGCGCCGAAGGGCGGGAAGGTCCACTTCTTCGGGTCGACGTTGACGACGTCGGTGTGGCCCATGATCAGCAGGGGCTTTTTCTTCCCGCTGCCCTTGAGGCGCGCGACGACGTTGGGGCGGTGCGGCTCGAGGGCGTAGATCTGGACGGGGATGCCCTCCTGCTCGAGGACCTGCTTGAGGTAGTCGGCGGCGGGCTGTTCCTTCCCCGGCGGGTCGGCGGTATCGAAACGGAGCAGGGCCTGGAAGTGGCGCATCGTTTCCTGTTCGATGCGGGCCCAGTCGGGAGGCGCGGACGACGTCTGAGCGGCAGCTGTCGCCGCCACGGTGGCCAGAGCCACCACGAGTACCGGTATGCGCATG
Source organism: Acidobacteriota bacterium (assembly GCA_016789685.1). Taxonomy (GTDB): domain Bacteria; phylum Acidobacteriota; class Vicinamibacteria; order Vicinamibacterales; family JAFNAJ01; genus JAEUQQ01. The sequence continues at coordinate 1,949 of JAEUQQ010000761.1, forward strand.
GCGGCGATTCTAGTCGGGGTCACATCTTTCTTCATCACTTTCTGCACGGTCTGTCCCCTCCGTCGCCCGTATGACGCGACTGACCGTCGTGTAATGCACCCCGAGTGCCCTCGCGATGTGCACCTGCCGATGTCCGAGTCGGTGCGCGCGAGCGATCGCTGCGGCGCGGTCGCGGCGCGAGACGGCGCCGGCGAGGAGGGCCGGGAGGGGGAGGCCGGCCAATCGGTCGATGGCCGGGCACTCCTTCGACGCGGACGTGTCGCTGGCGACGGCCATCCTGAAGCCCTCGTCGCCGAGAATGCGCGCGGTCGTGATGGCCCCGTCATCATCCGGTCCCTCACGCACGAAGGTCACGAATCGCTCCGCCGCCTCCGCGTCGCTGCCGCCGAACTGCGCCAGTACGACGGCGCGGCAGAGGAAGGGT
>JAEUQQ010000219.1 GCA_016789685.1 Acidobacteriota bacterium
GGCCGACACCGACGAGGCGCGTGGCAACCGGCGGGCGATGCAGGCGCGCCTGGCCGAACACGGCCCGGCGGCGATTGCGGCCGACATGGTGCCGAAACTGCTCGGCGCCACCAGCCTGCGCGAGCACCCCGCGCTGCGCGACGACCTGCGGGGCATCATCGAGGCGACCTCGCGTGAAGCCATCCACGACGCCATCGAATGCCTGATGTGGCGCGCCGATGCCTCGCAGCTCCTGCCGACGATCGCCGTGCCGACGCTCATCGTGGCCGGCCGCGACGACGTGCTCACGCCGGTGGCGTTGCATGAGAAGATGCACGCGGCCATTCCACACGCGACGCTCGAGATCATCGAGGGGGCCGGGCACCTCGCCAACCTCGAACGTCCGGATGCCGTGACGCCGCTCATCGGGCGGTTTGCGGCGGCGCTCTGAGCGATCCCGGTAGTTTCCACACGGCGCGGCCGTGACGTGACGGGTACGACATGGATCTGAGACTGGGCGGCAAGGTCGCCATCATCACCGGGTCGAGCAAGGGTCTCGGGCGAGCGTCGGCGCTGTCCCTCGCACACGAGGGAGCCGCGGTCGTCGTCTGCGCACGTGGCCGCGAAGCCCTGACCGCCACCGCACGCGACATCGGCACCGCGACGGGACGCCCGGATCGCGTCATCGCGGTTGCCGCCGATCTCACCTCGCAGGCAGGCATCGATGCCGTCGTCGCGGCGGCGGTGGAACGCTTCGGTGGCGTCGACATCCTGGTCAACAGCCTCGGGCTCGGCAAGGGCACCGGCGTCGTCGATACCCCGGACGAGACCTGGCAGGAGGGCTTCGATGTCACGCTCTATCCCGCCATTCGCGCGTCGCGGCAGTGCATTCCCCTCATGCGCGCCCGCGGGGGCGGCGCCATCGTCTTCATCACGTCGATCTGGGGACGCGAGTCGGGGGGGCGCATGGTCTACAACGCCGTGAAGGCCGCCGAGAACTCGCTGTCGAAGTCGATGGCGCAGCAGCTGGCCAGGGACAACATCCGCGTGAACGCCGTCGCGCCGGGCTCCATCCTGTTCGAGGGCGGGTCCTGGTGGAAGCGCCAGCAGGATGACCCGCAGGGCATTGCCGCGTTCATCAAGACCGACCTGCCGTTCGGCCGGTTCGGCCACGCCGAGGAAGTGGGCGACGTCGTGGCGTTCCTCTGTTCACCGCGCGCGAGCTGGGTCAGCGGGGCCTGCGTCACCGTGGACGGCTGCCAGTCGCGCAGCAACCTCTGACCACGACCGCGTCGCGAGGGTCGCGCACGAAACCGCCTGCGCCGCGTCACGAGCGGGGCGCGAGCACCGGCCGCACGTCGCGGCCCGGGGAACACGGCCGTGTCGCCAGCGGCCCGGAGGGTGACTGATGTCGGACCTGATCCAGGCCGCTGCCGATGCGCTGTTCATGCCGTGGACGGTGATCATCCTGCTCGGTACCGGTCTGTACCTGTCGTTCCGCATCGGCTTCATCCAGGTCACGCGCCTGCCCGAGGCCGCGCGCACCATGGTCGTGACCACCAGCAAGGGTGGTGGGGCGCTCACGCCCTTCCAGGCGTTCATGACCGCGCTCGCCGCGTCGATCGGCACCGGGAACATCGTCGGCGTGGCGACGGCGATTGTCTCGGGCGGCCCTGGCGCGTTGTTCTGGATCTGGATCTACGGCTTCGTCGCCACGGCCGTGAAGTTCTGCGAGGCCGTGCTCGGCATGACCTTCCGCGTGGTCAACGGCGACCAGGTGTCGTCTGGCCCGATGTACTACCTGCGCGACGGCCTGAAGTCGCGGTGGCTCGCGGCGACGTACGCCGTCATCGCGGCGATCGCCGCGCTGACGACGACGCCGTTCACGCAGCCCAACTCGATCGCCGGCGCGTGGGCCGTGCTGGGCGTCCCGACCTGGGTGACCGGGGTCATCGTCGCGATCCTGACGTGGCTCGTGATCATCGGCGGCGTGAAGTCGATCGGCAAGGCCGCCCAGACGCTCGCGCCGCTGAAGGTCGGTCTCTACCTCGTGGGCGGGCTCATCGTGATCGGCACCCACATCGCGATGCTGCCCGAGATCCTGGCCCTCGTCGTCCGCGAGGCGTTTTCGTCTGAGGCAGCGAAGGGCACGGTGGCGGGCGGCGCGATGATGCTGTCGATCCGCTACGGCCTGGCGCGCGGGATCTACGCAAACGAGGCGGGGTACGGCACGGCTGCCGTCGCATACGGCACCGCGCAGAGCGATCGCCCGGTGCAGCAGGGCCTCAACGCGGTGATGGAGGTCTTCATCGTGTCGTTCGTCACGTCGACGATCAGCGCCCTGACCATCCTCGTCAGCGGTGCCTGGCAGACCGGGTTGCGCGGGGCGGCGGCGGTGGCCGCGGCGTTCGACTCGGCCATCCCCGTCGTGGGTGGCGGCATCGTGGCGTTCTGCCTGTTCCTGTTCGGCTACACCACGCTGATCGGCTGGGCCTACTACGGCGAGCAGTTCCTCGAGTACATGACGGGGCGCAAGGTCACGACGGCGTATCGCTGGGTGTACTGCCTGCTGATCCCCTTTGGCGCGATGGCCCGCGTGGATGTCGTGTGGGCGTGGGGCGACCTGATGAACGGCCTGCAGATCTTCCCGAACGTGATCGGCCTGATCGGCCTGGCCGGCGTCGCCGCGAAGATCGCCCGCCAACCGTAGGGGCGCATCATGATGCGCCCCCACACCGTGCGCCCCCGCGGCACCGTGCGCCCCCGCGGCACCG
>JAEUQQ010000039.1 GCA_016789685.1 Acidobacteriota bacterium
AGCACCTTCTTCGCGGTGTTGTACTTCGCCTTCAGCTTGTCGTAGAACGCCTCGAGGTCGGTGGCGATGTCGATCAGGCGCGCCGGGCCGGTGACCGGGATCAGCGGATCGTTTTCGGGATATTGCTCGAGCGGCAGGATGCGCCCCTTGACGATCCGGCCGGCCTTCGTGCGGTACTTCGTCGAGGTGTCGAGTTTCAGTTCGTAGTCGATGCTGACCGGAAGCACCTTCGACGCCGAGGCTCCGAGCAACTTCTTGACGAGCGGCGTCAGCCCGTACGGGTAGGTCTTCGAGCCGCCGTCCTCGAAGAACTCCTCGTACTCGTCGGCGTACGACAGGAGGACGGCCATCTCCTCGCCGATCTTGTCGAGCGTGAAGACCGCCGACACCGGCGAACTGAACGTCACCCCCAGCAGGGCCTGGACGATCGCGGCGCTCTCGAGGACCTTCTCGGTCTTCTCGGGGGAATCGAGCTTGATCGTGAAAGCCAGCGACCGCCGGTAGTTGTCGCCCTGGTCAATCACCTGGTCGCCCTGGTACGACACGCCGAAGCGCTTCTGCTGGAGTTGGGTGACGACCAGCTTGTCGGCCTTCAGCGTGTCGAGGTTGATCGGCAGCTCGAACTTGACGGCCCCCACCTGCCGGCCATCCGCATGCAGGAATCCCTTGAGTTCCTTGTTGATCCACTCCTCGATGCGTCGAGCGACCGCGATATCGCTGAGCAGGGAGATGCCGGCGCTGTAGCCCGCGTCGAACGAGAAGTCGCCGCGCGTCTCGATCGACACGTTGGCCATCTGCGGGTTGAGCGCCTTGCTGATGTCGCCGGCAAGCGTGATCGTGCCCGCCAGCTTCGCCGTCGACGAGGACTTGATGCCGAAGTCCTTCACCTTGAGGTCGTCCGACTTCCCGAAGCTCAGGTTGAGACCGCCCAGCTCGCTGGCGGCCTCCTCGGCCACCTGCAGTTGCGCGCCTGCGGCCGTCCGGTAGGTCTCGGTGTTGAACGGATCGTCGATCAGGGCGTCGAGGATCGACGTCGTGATCGGGTGCCGCTGGGCGGCTGCGAACCGGATCGCCTGGAAGATGGGTTCGGCCGACGCGGCCGTGAACGCCGCGCGAGCATCGACCGACATCGGCGAGGCAAAGAGGTACTTGTTGTTCAGCGCCAGCTCGAGCCCGACCTGCAGGCCCGCGCTCGCGGTGCCGCCCCCCTTCTGCTCGCCACCGGCCTTGATGTCGAACGACGGTCCGAGGCTGGCCTCGGCCTTCAGGCCCGCCTCGACACCGAGCGCAATGCCCGACGTCACCTGGTAGCTCTTGTCGCCCGTGTTCAGGCCGGCCTCGAGCTGCAGTTCGAGGCCCTGCCCTGTCTTGGTCGCCGCGTCGATGATCTTGTAGATCTTGCCAGACAGCTTGATCGCCGAGCCCGCCGTGCCCGTCGCCGTGAACGTGCGCTCGACGACGTCGATGTCCCAGGTGACATCGCTGATGCAATCACCCACGTTGTCGACGGCCTTGGCGGTAACGGTGTACTTCGCGCCGACGGCGGTCGTCGGCGGCACCGGGATCCGCACGCCGGGCAGGAACGCCGGGTTGCCGTCACCGTCGCTGAAGTTCGTCCCGATGATGCCGTCCTCGTCGGTCGTGAAGAGGTACGACGTCAGCACGTTGGGCCCCTTCACCTCGACTTCGACCGTCGCGTTGGCGACAGGGACGCCGGACTCGCGATGGATCACCCGGTAGTAGCGGTACGACTCGCCGCCGGCCTGCACCGTGCTGTTACCCGTCGGATTGGGGCTCGGGTCGAGATCGACGATCGTGAACTCCTCGCACCCGACGATGACGCGCAGTGGCGGCCCGGCCGTCGACCCGCCATCGATCGACGAGGCTGCGACTTCCGCGGTGCGCTGTCCTGACGTGCCGGGCGCGGTCCACGACTGGGAACCCCGGTCTTCCTGCCCGGGCGCGAGCGCCCCGTGGTCGGTGCACTTGCCGGTCAGCGTGCTGCACACCTGCACACCGTCGAGGGTGTTCTTGCCCAGGTTGGTCACGCCGTAGTTGAGCGTCACCGTCTTGAACAGCGGCACCTCGACCACGTCGTGGTAGGTGATGCCGTCGACGTCGATCGAATGCGGGAAGATCCACAGCTCGCTGGGTGGGTCGCACTCGGCGTCGGGCTCGAGGATCGTCCCCGGGCTACCCAGCGGGAACGGCACGCGCGCGTCCGCGCTCACGGGCGGCGCCGGGTTGGTGACGTCGAGGATGTAGTAGAAGAAGCCACCGTAGTTGTTCGTGCGATCGCTCTCGCGCACGTTGCGCTTCGGGCCGTCGAGATCGATCGTGAAGGCCACCCACCGCGCCACGCCGGGCTCGGCAGACAGGTCGAGCGGCGGGTTGACGACCGCATCGTTCTTGTCGCCAAGCGAGAAGTAGTCGGCCTTCTTGTCGTCGATGTATTTCTCGTTGTCCGAGAGATTGCGCTCCGCCGCGTCGTCCTCGACCTCGACGAGCTCGTTCAGGTCGTCGAGGCACTTCGTCTCGCCGCCCGCGAGGCTCACCTTCAGCGCCGGCGCACCAGCCTTGGGCTTGACGCGCGTGCCCGGCGCGGTGCCGATGCCGCGGTACATCACGACGGGCAGATCGTTGGCCGCACGGAACCCGGCGTTGCTCACGCGCGGGACGACCTGGAGCGTGATGCCCTTCTTCGCCTTGGTGGTCTTCTCGAACACGAAGTTGAGGTTCGTGCCGCGCTGCTGCTGCTCGGCGGCCGGCAACGAGGGGATGTCGGCGGCGTAGGCCGCCTGCGAGACCTGAATCGTGTCGTCGATGAAGTTCGCAACCGCCGCGATGAACGCGTTGGCATCACCGTCGTCGCGGATGTCCTTGCGCGTTGGCAGCTGCACGTCGCCCTTCACCCGCCAGAACTTGTGGACGACGTCGAAGATGTACTGCGGCGTGAAGAGGTCGAGCTGCAGCTCGGTGATCGTCCGTGCCGCCGTCGACGCCACGAAGTCCTCGAAACCCGAGCACCGCTTCTTCGTCCACGTCGAGGTGTCGGCACTGGTGATCGCGAGGCACGCGTCGGCCGAGTAGGCCGGCACATAGGCGGGCAGCGCCGGCTGCCCTGGCAGTGGCGCCGGGACCGGAGGCTGCGCGTCACCCGGATCGCGGCGGATGCGTGTCACGAAGCGGTTCGTGCGCGGGTCGGCGACCATGCGCGCGAACACCGTCCGGATGCCGGCCTTGCCGGCGTCGTGGAGTTGCTTGATGAAGAGATCGTGGTACGCGTGCGTTGCGTTCGACGCCCCCGCAATCCTGAGGAAGGCCTTGGTCTTGTACAGGTTGAACTTCTGCAGGTTCGCCCACTCGTAGCCCTCGAGCTGCGGAATGAACGTCTGCGACGACAGCCTGGCCAGGATCTCGCTCAGCGGCGTGCCCTTGACGTTGTAGCCGGGGATGTTCACGTATTCGCCGCCCAGCAACCACAGCAGCAGCAATTGCTGCCGCCCCATCGCGAGATCGCCCGACGTGTCGCCCGACTTGTTCTGCGGCGGCAGGATGTTGATCCGGCCGGCCTCGAACCCGTCCTTGCGGAACGGGAAGAACGTGATGTCGTCGAACGTCACCGCGCGGCCGTCGACGTCCACCTCCTTCGGGGTGCCATCGGCGTTGATGAACTGGTCCGAGAGCGTTTGCGCGACGCAGTCGGCCGGCGAGTCGCCAGGCGCGCCGGCGAAGAACTGGTCGGGAATGAAGACCTCGTAGTCGTGGTCGCTCAGTCCGGGCTGGTAGTTGTCGGTGCAGGCGTCGGTCGGGTTGGGCTTCCAGATGCACGACCCGCTCCCCTGCTCGAGGATCGTGACCAGGCCGATGTCGACCCCGCACGACGTGGCCGCCGCCAGTCCGGCCGCCATCCCCTTCTGCAGGGCCTTGATCTCGAGCTGGATCAGCTCGGAGCGCCCGCCATCGACCGTCTTGGTCTCGAAGTTGCGCGTCATGTCGATACGCGCGTCACAGCACAGCGAGTTGAGCGCCCACGTATCGATGCCGACCGGCGCAATCGACGCGCCCGACGCGCCGCTCGAGGTGTAGACGAGTCCCCGGGCCCCGTCCACGGCGAGCAGCCGGCCGCCGCCGCCCGCGTACAGCCCGCCGGGCGACCGCCACACGATGCGGTCGTCCACACCGTCCTGGTCGTCATCGGGCGAGCCGGGATAGAACGACTTCGGCGTCGAGAAGTCGATGATCATCCACCGGCCGCCAGTCGAGGCCATTGCCCGACGATGCTCGCGATCGACCGAGACGCGGTTCAGGGCGCCGGCGTACGGCACGAACGCGATCTCCGACGCCTGGCCGAGCTCGGTGATGTCGACGATCGACATCCCGCGCAGTCCGGCGACGAACACCAGCGTCCGCAGTTCGTTCTGGTCGATCACGCCGTCTTCGTTGCGATCGATCTGGAAGGCATCGACGACGTCGAGCTCGAAGGGCTCGGTCTCGAGCGACAGCGAGACCGACGCGAGCTGCGACAACGACGGGTCGAAGACGTCGACCCGCGCGGCGCTCTGCTCGAGGGCAATGACCTTCCCGCCGTTCACGTCGACCGACCGGTAGTTGCCGGGCACGATCGGTGCCTTGACCTTCGGCGCGTCGTTGCCGATCACCTGGCCGATGTCGGTCGAGGTGAGGCCGATGAACTGGATGGCGGTGAACGCCAGCACCCCGGACTCGTGCGACAGCAGCGCCACGCTCTTGGCGTAGCCCACGCCCTCGTAGGCGCCGGGGTTCTCGAGGTTCGTACCGGCAAGGTTCTTCACGCCGAACCGGCACGGCGCGGCCGGATTCGTGAGGTCGAAGATGTCGAGCGCGACCGCCGAGAACCCCCACAGCGTCGACGACTGGCTCTGCCGCGCCATCACGCCCAGCGTGCCCGTGAACGTGTTCTGCCCGGTGCAGATGTTCGGCGCCCGCAGCGGCATGTTCGTCACGCCGGTGGCGATCCCCCAGTCCTCGACTTCGAAGAACCGGAAGCCGCCGGTGTCCTCGAACAGCTTCGCGGGAGTGTCGCTGTCGGTCAGGTCGAACGACGTCACCACCGGCTCCTGGATCGACAGTCCGACCTTGCCCTGCATCGCGTACGTGCGTGTCGCCTGCGTGGGATCGTCGGCCCGCCAGAGCTCGAGGTGCCGGGGCGGTTCGGCCTGCCCGGTCAGGAACGTCTCGCCCAGCCGCCGCGGCTGGAACACCTTGATCTGGACGGGACGGCTCACGACCGTGTTGTTCGACGCGTCGGTGACGTCCTCGAACGAGAGCGTGTACGTCTGGCCGAGCTTCAGCGGCGCGCGCGGGATCACGGTGACGACCCGGTTCAACTCGGTGAGGCGGACGTCGATCTCGATGATGTTGCCCTGCCCGTCGACCAGCTTGAGCCCTGCGAGCACGCTCTGGCGGTCGAGTCCTTCAGAGAAGCGGAACGTCAGGAACGACTGCGGATCGAAGAACGACAGGTTCTCGGGCGTCGAGACAATGAACGGGCGGGTCTTGTCGCCACTCACCGCGCCGAGGTTGAACGGCTCGTCCTGCGGCGGCACCGGCAGGTCGAACGTCTGCGTCGTCTTCCCGGTGTCGGGATTGACGGAGTAGACCTTGATCTGCGGCACGACGAACGACTGCGGCAGCTGGCTCCCGTCGGGGTACGACACCTCGACGGCGAAGCGGTCGGCGATGTCACCGTCGAAGGCGTAGGTGACGCCACCGCGCCCTTCGACGACGAGCGCATCGGGAATCACCGTGCTCGTGCCCTTCGACAGGTTCCTGAACGTCGTGATCGTGCCGGGGTCGATCGTCAGCGGGATGACCTTGAGCACGAGCGACCCGGGGCCATTCGGCGATTCGAGCGTGAACGCGACGGCACGCGACACCTCGCTGCCCGTCACGGCCTTGACCTGGTAGTCGGCCTGCTCGGCGCTGCCCGCGACGCGCACGCGTACGTCGAGTTCGGTGACGGGCACGGTCGTCTCGCCCGCCGGTGCGAGGCTGGTGTTCCTGATCAGGATGGCCGTGGTCGCGAGCGCGACCTGGTCCATGTCGACCCGGACGGTCGTGAATCCCGGCTGGCCCCGCTTGACCTCGAAGCCCACGGGCTGCAGCCCGCCTGACGTCTGCACGAAGACTTCGTAGGTGTGCGTGATCTCGCCGGGGACGTCGCGCCGGAACTCGGCGACGTTGCGCGGATACGAGAATCGCTGCCCGGTCTTCGTGTTCGTGACGAGGATCTCGCGATCGGCTGGCGTCAGGTTCGCGCCGGCGATCACGATGTCTTGCGCGTTGGGTGTCACCGTCACGCGGCCCGACAACGCGGGCAGGCAGATGTTGGCGTCGTTCGACGCATCGCCATCGACGACCACGCCCCACGGCGTCACGCCCGACAGCAGTGGGCCGAGGAACGGCGTCGAGAACATCATCAACTGCTGGTACTGCGCCCGGTACGCGGCGTCGTTCACGCCCGCCCAGGGGTCGGGGTTCGGGAACTTCCCGTACGCCAGGCCGACCGGGCGCAGCGACTTGAGCAGGCCATACGTCCGGGCCGCGAGCACGCCGGGACACGGTGGCGACGAGGTGCGGATGCGGGATCCGACGAGGCGCGCCGTATCGGCAACGGTGAAGTACTGCTGGCCCGCAATGATCTCGACGCCCCCGAGCACCCATCGGTCCTCGGGCGTTTCGCCTCCCTGCGCCGGCAGCGACAGGTCGATGTAGTGCAGGGGCGTCGCACCACCGAAGTCGACGCGGATACCCCCGGTGAACTGGAAGAGCGTCTTCTGCTCGGCGGTGAGCTGCATCGGGAAGTCACCTTCCGGCACGTACTGCAGCGTGACGACGGCGCCATCGGGGAAGGCGCCCGACGGCACGTCAGCCTCGATGCCGTTCGGCCCCAGCAGCGTGCCGCCGCTGGCATCCACGGTGCTCGAAATCGAGCCGTCGGGGTTCTCCTGCGAGAACCGCGCAAGGTCAATCGTCGTCTGCACGCCGGCCGGGGTCGTGATGCCGATCCGCAGCTTGTCGGTCGTCTTCGCGTCGAGAGTCGCCGTGAAGCTGCCGTCGGGGTTCACGAGCGCGACCTGGAAGGTGTTGCGCGTGAGGTTGTGGATCTTCACCTCGTCGCGCAGGCCCGCCGTGCCCTGCGTCGCCGACACCGTGGTGCGCTGCGTGGCGCCGGGCACGGTCGCGCTGATCGCACCGGCCGGAGGCGTGGGCCGCGGCGCCAGGTCGATGGTGGTGAACGTGCTGGTGAACTCCTCGGCTGCGTTGCGGCCGCCGGCGTCCTGCAAGGCGGTCGTGACGCGCACACGGTACGCGGCCTTCGATGCCAGCGCGTCGGTCGCGCGGAGCGTCGCCACGCGGTTGCCGTCACTCCAGCGGATCTCGCCCGGGATCATCTGCCCGGCCGCCGTCTCGAGCACGATCGCCGACGCGCTCGACGTGGCGATCGGCTCCGAAAACGAGAGCACGACCGGCGCGCCCAGCGCGACGTCGCCTTCGCCATCGACGGGAGTCACGCTCGTCACGCGCGGCGCCAGCGCCTGGAGGCGCAGGTCGGCCCGGGCGCGGCCGCCGTTCACGATGGCGACCGACACGGTCACGGCGTCCGACGAGGCCACGTCGGTCGCGGTGAGTTCGGTGGTCCCCGCCAACGCGGGCACGACGTATCCGCCGTCGTTCGCGCTGATGGCGACGAGCGGCAGCGATGACGTGGTGACCAGCACTCCGGGCGCTACGGCGCCGTTGACGCCCCGCACGACGCCGAACGCCAGGCCGAACGGCTGCGTCAGCCGCAGGAAGACGTAGCGTCCGCCGTTGCGCACCCCAGGCAGGCTCGCCGCGAGGCCGGTGACGGCCGTCTCAGACACGATCGTGTCGCCAGCGATCCGGCCGACGCCCACGAACTCGAGTCGCGTGGCCTCGGCAACCTCCGTGAGCCGCGCGACGACGATGCCCGTGTCGTCGACCAGCGCCTGCGGACGCGGGATCGCGAGCACGCCCGACTGCGTCAGGGTGACGCCGTTGAGCGACAGGTGCGCGGCGCCGATGGCCTCGAGCGATGCGGGCAGGGCGAGGCCCAGGGCGTCGAGGTGCAGGCGTTCGATACGCGCCGCGATGTCGCTGGGCGTGATGTCTGGCGCCAGAGTGAACGTCTCGCCGGTGAGCGCGCTGACGCGTCCGCCCTCGCGCCCGATGAGCGACAGCGACACGTCGCCACCCGACACAAGCTCCACGCCGATCACGCCCTCGGCCAGCGACGCCGCGTCGAACACGACCGATGGCGACACGGTGAACTGCGCCGCCGGCGACGAGGGGGCGCCGGGAAACTGGTAGAAGACGAGATCCTGCACGAACGGCTCGGGCGCGCTCCGCGGCGCGTCGATGAAGTCGTAGCGTTCGACCAGCCGCGCGCGCAGCAGCAGACCGCTCGACAGGGGCGACGCCGTGACGAGCGACGCCGACACGCGCGAGTCGACGTCGGGCGCATACACCGCGATGCGGGGGTCAGGCGACACCGTGACGGCGGCATCCGCGGGCAGGACCGGGCCGGCCGCGAGCCCCGTGAGGGCCGTGCCAGGCGCCTGCACGGGTGGCGCCGCCGGCTGTGCATCGGGCAGCAGCCACACGACCTGCCCGGTCGTCGCGATCCGCGTGGTCAGGGGGCTCGACGCCCCCACGACGACGGCTTCGACAAAACGCCAGGCGCCGGCCGTCTCGTCCCACGTCGCCACGGCGAGCAGTACTCCCGCGCCGATGCCGTGGGCGTTGGCCCGCGACACGAGGGCGTCGCCAGCCAGCGCCAGGCCCGCGGGCGCCACGTCGATCGCACCCACCGGTGACCACCCGGCGGGCAGCAGCCCCCGGAGTCCCTGCGCCCCGATGGCCGTCACCTGCACCGACGTCGTGGCCGCCAGCGCGCCGGGGACGAACGTCGCCCCGGCCTGCGCGTCGCCCGCACTGCCGCCGAGCGTGGCATCGATCGTCACCGCCGGTGCGGTCGGCGTCAGGCGCGCGTCGACCATCTCGACGGCGCCGCGGTCAGGCACCACCACGCGACGATCGGCGACGGTGTAGCCGCCGTGGGTCACGCGGATCGCCGCCATCCCCGCCGCACTCGGGATCGCGAACCTGCCGCGCGCGTCTGCCGTGGTCGTGCGCTCGACGCCGTTGACGACCGCGCGCACCGCCGCGCCGCCGAGCGGCAACCCGGTGGCATCGTCGTAGACCTCGCCCGTGATGAGCCCCGTGCCCTCGGCCAGCCCGGTCACCAGCGTGCTCGCCGACGCGGTCGCCGAAAGGTTCGCGGTGTCGGTCGCGGTGGCCGTGATCGACAGGACGGAACCGGGTCCACGCGTCGATGGCACCGCAAGGCGTGCCCTGAACGGCGCGCTCGTGACGGTGGCGACGGGCACGTCGTCGACATCGAACCGTACCGCGGCCACGCGCACGTTGTCGGCCGCCGTCGCATCGACGTCGAAGGTCGTGCCCTCGGGCACCGTCGCCGGCGCCACAACCGTGACAGTGGGTGCCGTCGTGTCGGGCGCGCTGACGATCGCCACGGTCGCCGATGCGTCGGCCGACTGCGACGCGAAGTCGGTGGCGCGCGCCGTGAACAGCACGAGGCTCCCCACCGCCGTCGACGCCGGAATGACGTAGGTCGTCGTGTAGGGCGGCGTGGCGTCGGTGGCGATCGTGGCCGCCCCGGTCGAAAAGCGCACCGATGCGACGCCGACGTTGTCGGCCGCGGTCGCCGTCAGGACGATGGTCTGCCCGGGCGATGCCGTCTCTGGCGCGGTGAGCGAGACGGTCGGGGGTTCAGCGTCAGGCGCCGCGATGACCGTGATGGTGGCGCTCGCCGACCCGCTGTTGTTGCTCGGATCGGTTGCCGTCGCGCGCACGGCAATCTTCGTTCCCGGTGCCGCCACCGTCGGAATGGAGATCGTCCGCTGGTACGGCGCCGGCGGTGACGAGGGATTGGCGTTGTCGATGGTGAACGTGAGCGACGCGATGCCGACGTTGTCGACCGCGTCGGCGGTCACCACGACCTGCTCGCCCGGCAGGGCCTGTGACGGGGCCACGAGGGTCACCGACGGCGGCGCGCGATCGACGGCAGGGCCGACGGTGACCGACGACGTCGCCGTGTGCGACGCGCCCTTCGTGTCGGTCACGGTCAGCGTGATCGTGAACGGGCGCGCCTCGTTCCACGTGTGCACCGGCGCGGGGCTCGTCGCCTCGCTGCCGTCGCCGAAACTCCACGCGTACGTCAGCGCGTCGCCGTCGGGATCGCTCGAGCCGCGGCCCGAGAGCGCGACGCCGGCACCAACGGTGCCGACGTACGGACCGCCCGGACGGGCGGTCGGCGCCCGGTTCGACGGCGGAGGAGGCGCGCCAGGGTTCACCGTGACGTTGACCGTGGCCACCGTGGTGTCCTGACCGTCACTGACCGACACGCGCAGCACGTACGCGCCGCTGGCCGTGAACGTCGCCTGTGTCTGCGCGCCCGTCTCGTTCGCAAAGGTCACGGGCGCGGGGCCCGACACCGTGCTCCAGCGGTACGACAGCGCCGGCGTCGGCAGGCCGTCGTCGGTCGCCGTGCTCGACAGGGTGCTCGTGTTGGACGGCAGCGTGATCGTCGCCGGCGACGCCGAGGCACTGGCCTGCGGGGCCGCGTTGGTGGGCGGCGGCGGGGGCGGCGCCGGGTTCACCGTGACCGTCACGTCGGCAAACGACGTCAGGGCGCCATCGTTGACCTCGATGCGCAGTGTGTAGGAGCCAGACGACGAGAACGTCGCGTTGGTCGAGGCCGCATTGACCGACGAGAACGACACCGTCCCCGGGCCTGCCTGCTTCGTCCACTGGTAGCCGAGCGCCGTCGCGCCAGGAAGGCCATCGTCCGTGGCCGTCGCGTTCAGCGCGACCGATGCCGTCGGCAGCGTGACCGACGAGGGCGAGGCCGCAGCCGTCACCGACGGGGCCGTGTTGGTGGGAGGCGGCGGCGGTGGCGGTGGAGGCGGCTCGGCCGCCACCACGATCGTGACATCGGCGTGCGACGACAACTCGCCGTCGCTCACCGTGACCCGCAACACGAACGTGCCGGTCTGGCTGACGGTCGCGGTCGTGTTCGCGACCGCGGCATTGTCGAACGCCATCCCGAGCGGCCCGCTCACCCGCGACCAGGCATACGACAGCGATCCCGACGGCTTGCCGTCATCGACCGCCGAGGCCGCCAGCGTGACCGTGCCGTCGGGCAACGTCAGCGCCGAGGGCGTCGCCGTTGCCGTCACCACCGGCGCCTGGTTCGTCGGTGCCGGCGCGGGGTTGATCGTCACCGTCACCGTGTCGGCCGCCGAGCGGTCGCCATCCGATGCCGAGAACTGCAGCACGTACACCCCGGCCGCGCCGAACGTCGCGGTGGTCGACACCTGCGACGGGCTCGCGAACTCCACCACGCCTGGGCCCGACACCCGCGACCACGCGTACGTCAGCACGCTGCCAACGGGATTGCCGTCGTCGGCCGCCGTCGCCAACAGCGTCAGTTGGTTCTGCGGCAGGGTGAGCGACGTATCGGCACCGGCATCGACCGTCGGCGCCGCGTTGGGCGCGGGATTGACGGTGATCGTGACCACATCGCTCGACGTCGCCTCACCATCGTTGGCCGAGAGCTGAAGCTGGTAGGCCCCGGCGACGGTCATGGTCGCGGTCGTGGACGACAAGGACGGGTTGGCAAACACGACCTCGCCAGGCCCGCTGAGTTTCGACCACGCGATCGCGAGCGGTTGTGTGCCCGGGTTGCCGTCGTCGGACACGCTGCCCGACAGTGCGACCGACGTCGTTGGCAACGTGATCGACGCGTCACGCCCGGCGTTGACCGTCGGGGGGGCATTGGCCGGCCGGTTCACGGCGACCGTCAGCGTGTCTGAGGCCGTGGCGCTGCCGTCCGAGGCGCGCAGTTCGAGCACATAGGTGCCCGCGGCAGAAAACGTCGCGGTCGTGACCGGCGCATCGGGCGTGCCGAACACGACCTCGGCCGGCCCTGACACGCGGCTCCACTGAACGGTCACCGTGCTGCCCGCCGGCAGTCCATCGTCCGTGGCCGTGCCGTCGAGGCGTGTCGAGGCGCCTGGCAGGACGAGCGTCACGTCGGGGCCGGCCGACACCGACGGGGGCTGATTGTCGGGCGGAGCGCTCGCGACCGTGAACGCGTTTGGCAGGATCAGGCTCTGGCGCGGAACGGTCACCGAGATGGTACGTGCACCCGTCGCCGCCGCCGCGCCGATGTCGATCGTCGCGGTGAGCGCGTTGGCGCTCTGGACGGTGACGGCGCGCACCGAGATGCCAGCGCCGAACGTGACGCGTGTCTGCCCGGCGACAAAGGCCGCGGCGCCCTGCGCGGTGACGACGACGGCCAGCCCGGTGGTGCCTGGCGCCGCCTGTGCGGGTCGTGGCGCGTCGAGCGCGAGGATCTGAATCGCCGGCACGTCGGTGACGTCGGCGGTCACCGTGTTGAGCACCCGCACGCTGGCGGCGCCAATCGGCAGGCCTGCCGGCACCCGCACCGACAGCCGGCGGACGCCGCGCGACGCATCGACCACCGTCGAACTGGTGGCCGCCACCGTCACCGGGGCCCCGGCCGCCGGCGTGAATGTCAGCTGGTTGTTGGCCGCGGCGGCATCGAAGCCGGTGCCCGTGACGGCAAACAGCGCCCCCGTCGTGACGCCGGTCGTCTCGACCGAGACCACCGAACCGCCGGTGGCGGGCGATGGCACGCCCGCCACCGCGAGCACGAGGGCAAGCCGACAGATCCGCGCGACGAGCGAGTGGGGCACGCGGGGTAGACGACGGGAAATTCGCTGGCGCATAGCGGGCATAGGGGGTCCATCGCGCGCGGCGACACGCTTGGCGCTCTGGTCTCTGGTCCTTGCCGGCGAAGAGTCGCAGGCGCGGGGAGTGTTACCAGCGTCGTCGAGGCGTGTGTGCGTGTAGCGGCAGCTCCTCGCAAGGTGCGTTCCATGGCGTCGCAACCGGCAGATTCCGAACATCCAGGCCGTTTTTCTGGCAGAGCGTCCAAATCGCCGACCTCGGCATCCGTTCAAACGTCGTCGCCGGCGCAGACTTTCGCCAGCGCTTGGGGGCATAATCCAGAGATGGACCTGTCGCTCGAAACGGTGGTGTCGGTGGCGCTCGGC
The DNA here is from genome assembly GCA_016789685.1 of Acidobacteriota bacterium. Taxonomy (GTDB): domain Bacteria; phylum Acidobacteriota; class Vicinamibacteria; order Vicinamibacterales; family JAFNAJ01; genus JAEUQQ01. Next base: position 13,227 of record JAEUQQ010000039.1, read on the forward strand.
CTCGGCCTGGCCGCCGCTGCGGGGTTCCGCGTGTTCGTGCCCCTGCTCGTGCTCAACCTGGCGTCGCGCTTCGGCTACGTCCCGCTGGCACCCGGCTGGGAATGGGTGGGGGGCACCCCGGCGCTCCTGGTCTTTGCGACCGCGACCGTGTGCGAGGTCGTGGGCTACTACGTGCCCTGGGTCGACCACGCGCTCGACACCGTGGCCACGCCGGCCGCGGTCGTCGCCGGCATGCTGACCAGCGCGTCGGTCATCACCGACCTGCCGCCCCTCGTGAAGTGGACCGCCGTCGTGGTGGGAGGGGGCGGGCTGGCCGCGCTGGTCCAGGGATCCACCGTGGCGCTCCGCGCCGGCTCGACCGCCATGTCGGGCGGCCTCGCCAACCCGCTCGTCGCCACGGTCGAGACGTTCGGCGCATCGCTGCTCGCGATCGTCGCGGTAGCGCTTCCGCTGGTGGCCCTGCTGTTCGTGGCCGCCGTGGTGCTGGTGATCTACAAGGTCGGCCGCTGGATGCTGATGCGAGTCAGCCCGCGCACCTGAACGTGGGGACGCGGGCGGGCTGGCGCGGCCGGGGTGTCAGGCCGCCGAGGGTGGCTGCCCTTCCGAGAAGGCGAGCGGGGTGGCGCCGCGAGCCACGGGCAGTCGCACCTGGAACGTCGTGCCGACGCCAAGCTCGCTTTCGACGGCCACCTCGCCGTTGTGGCGATCGACGACCGCCGCGCGAACGATGGCGAGGCCCTGCCCCGTCCCCTTCCCGACTTCCTTGGTCGTGTAGAACGGCTCGAAGATCGTCTGGTACTTGTCGCGGGGAATCCCGACTCCTGTGTCGCGGATGGTGATCGTGACCCACCGGTCGTCGTGCGTCGTCCTGACGTCAATCCGCCCCTTGGCATTGTCGGACGCCAACGGCTTCTCGTCGATCGCCTGCGCCGCGTTGACGACGAGATTCAGGAACACCTGCGACAGATCGCCGGCCACACCGAGCACGTGCGGCAGATCCGGGGCGTAGCTGGCGTCGACATCGGCCTTGTACTTCCACTCGTTGCGCGAGAGGACGATGGCCTTGGCCAGCACGTCGTTGACGTCGACGAGCTTGCGCTCCCGGTACCCTGGGTGCGAGAAGTCCTTCATCGCCCTGACGATCGTCGCGACGCGCTCGATTCCGTCGAGCGCTTCCTGGATGGCGACGGGCATCTCGGCCGAGTAGAACGCCATGTCGACCGCCGACGTGTCGGCCAGGGTCCGGCGCGCAATGTCTGCGGCCTCGCCGTCGGTCGCGGCGATGGCCTCGAGCGCGACGCGCTGCTGCTCGACGACGCGCGCGACGTCGGCCGTACCGCCTTCGAGGAACCGGACGTTGTCGCCGACGTACTGGATCGGCGTGTTGATCTCGTGCGCGACGCCAGCGGCGAGGAAGCCGATCGACTCGAGCTTCTGCGCCTGGGCGAGCTGGCGCTCGAGTTGCCGCCGGGCGGTCACGTCGATCCCGACGACCATGACGCCGGTGGTCTCGCCCTTGACGTTGATCGTGCGCGTCATGACGAGGCTCAGCGTGCCCGGCGCGCCGGTGACGTGCTTGAAGTCGAGGTCGTCGATGCGCGCGTGCCCGTCGATCAGCGCGCGTTCGGTCGTCGCGCGCATGATGGCCGCGGGCCACGACGCGCCGCACGTGTCGATCGGCTTGCCGCGGACGGTCGCACTCGACAGGCCGAAGACGCGCTCGGCTTCGCCGTTCCAGCGCGTGATGGCGAGCGCGGCGTCGCACGACACGAGCACGGCCGTCATCGACGTGAGAATGTCTTCGGTCTCGTGCTGTGCCATCAGCACGTCTTCGCGGCTGCGCTGCAGGGCGCGCATCGCCTCTTCGCGCTCGGTCACATCGCGCACGACACCTTCGATGGCCACGAGCTGGCCATCGCTGTCCTTGATGCGCACACCGCGCTGCTCGAGCCAGATCAACCGGCCGTCCTTGCGCAGGCACCGCACCACGGCCGAGTCCGATGCCACCTTTCCGGGATCCGTCGCCTCATCGAGCAGGCTCTGATCATCCGCGAACACGACGGCACGGAACAGGTGCGGATCGCTGTAGAACTCGCGCTGCGCGTACCCCGTCACGCTCAGCACCGACGGACTGATGAACTCGCACGCCGGCTTCGGCACGACGCGGTAGCGGAAGATGACGTCGCGGGCATTCTCGGCGAGCATCCGGAACCGGCGCTCGTTGATGCGGAGTTCGCGCTCGGCCTCCTTCTGGCGGGTGACATCACGGCCAACGGCCATCAGCAGGCTGTGCTGCGGAAACGACACCGCGTTCCACTGGATCCAGGCGTACGTGCCATCGTGACGCCGGTAGCGGTTTTCGAACCGCGGCACCTCCTGGCCCAGCCGCAGGCGCTCGCGGAACTTCATCGTGCGCCCGACGTCGTCCGGGTGCAGGAACTCCGCGGTGTTCCGCCCGACCACCGCGGTGCGGTCGTACCCCATGGTGTCGACCCAACCTTCGTTGACGCGCAGGACCACACCGTCGAAGGTCAGGACCTGGACCAGGTCGAGCGACAGCGCAAAGAGCGGCTCGAAGCCATGGAGGGGAGCGTCTGGCGGGGGCAGGGCCCCGGGCGTGCGTGCTGGGTCGCCCGACATCGCTCGAGCAATCGGCACCGCGGATAAAATGATGAGCCGACCAGACCGGTGGCCACGTCGCGCCACCCAGAGGACTGCCGATGCTACCGATCCGCCTCCTGCCCCGACTCAGTCACCGCCCCTGGGGCGTGCGCTCGCTCCGGCCCTGGCTCGAGGTCGATGCCCACGGCGAGCCACTCGGCGAAGCCTGGTTCACCGACAACCGCACCGACACCGGCGACGGACGCACGCTCGGCGACATCATTGCCGCCGACCGTGCCCGCGTGCTCGGCGCACAGGTGATGGGCGACCGCTGCCCGCTACTCATGAAGCTCCTGTTCACGACCGAACGCCTGTCGATCCAGGTCCACCCCGACGATGCCTACGGGCAGGCCCATCACCAGTCGCTCGGCAAGACCGAGGCCTGGCACGTCCTGTCGGCAACGGACGACGCCGAGGTCGGCCTCGGGCTGACGGCCCCGACGACACCCGAGGCGGCACGCGAGGCGGCACGCAGCGGTGCGCTCGAGCACCAGGTCGACTGGCGGCGGGCGCAGGTCGGCGACACGTTCTTCGTGCCGGCGGGGACGATTCACGCGATCGGCGGCGGGTTGACGATCGTCGAGGTGCAGGAACACAGCGACGTCACGTATCGGCTCTACGACTACGGACGTCCGCGCGAGCTGCACCTCGAACACGGTTTCGCGGTGGCGACGCTCGATCGCTACACGGTCGACAACACCCCGACCATGCTGGCGCCCAACCGGACGCTGCTCACCACGTGCCCGTACTTCACGATGGAACGGGTACGCGTGCGGCAGGCCACCCAGGTCGTGCCGGCCGGCGACGAGTACCAGTTGCTGATGGCCCTCGAGGGATCGGGCACGCTGGCCGGCGAGCCGTTCCGGCCCGGAACGGCGTGGCTGGTGCCGGCCGTTGGCGACGTGACCGACATCGTCACCGGCGATGCGACCTTCCTGCTGGCCTATCGGGGCGTGGCGCCGTCGCGGGTGTTGCGGGCGTAGCGCACGGGGCGATCAGCGGCCAGGGTGGCCGTACCCTGACGAGTTGGGAATCAGTTCCTGCAGCACCGCTTCCGGCACGACCGTGTGCCAGTGGCCGGTCACGCGCGCCACGCCGACCGCGCCCATGAAGAACAGGGCAACACCCGCCGCCACCATCCACGGCGCGAGCACTCGCCGACGCGGCGCCGTGCACGCCAGCGCGTCGGCCACCGGGCACGCGGCGACGCACGACAGGCAGGTCGTGCACTCGGCCGAACGGACGCGGAGCAGCGTGTCGACAGGCAGCAGCGACGGGCAGGCCTGCGCGCACTTGTTGCAATCGATGCACGCCTCGGGCGTGCGGCGGATGCCCGTCGGGCTCAGCATCCCCACGAGGCCCATCAGCGCGCCGTACGGGCACAGGTAGCGGCACCACGCGTTCTTGATGAAGACCGACAGCACCACCAGCACGGCGATCACAATCGCAGCCGTCTGCCCCATCTCCCTGAAGAAGTTCAGCATCTTCACGTCGGCGATCACGCCATACGGACTCATGAGGAACGCGCGGATCTCGTCGGCGCTCATGATCGCGACCACGTAAACGAACAGGCCCATCAGGATGTACTTGAGGCTCCGCAGCGGGATGTCGAGCCAGCGCGGCACGCGCCACGTCCGGCCGAACATCTCGTGCCCGCCTTGCCAGAGCCACTCGCTGACGGTGCCGATCGGGCAGAGCCAGGAGCAGAACGACTTGCGCAGCGCGAGCGACATGCCGAGGAACGCCAGCAGCAGGAACATGCCGGCCGGGTGCATCTCGGGCACCGTGCCCGTCGTCACGAAGAACTTCAGGTTCATCAGCGCCGCGATCGGCAGCCAGCCCTCGACCCCGGGCGGGCGCGTGACCGGCGCCGACAGGCCGAACGTCTCGTAGTGGCGGACCCAGAGGTAGAAGCGCCAGCCGATGAAGAGGTTGAGAAGCAGGAACGCCCACTGGACGCTGCGACGCACCGCCTGCGAGCGATCGTCGTGCCGGCGGGCCAGGACGCGGCCGTCCCTGGCGCGGAGCGTGAGGGGCATGTCGGGGGCAGAGGGCACGGTCGAGCTGGTCACGGTAACGGGAAAGAAGGCACGCAGGAAGCGCATGGCACCGACCTCGCAGACGATTCTGGGTCGGCCCGGCGCGCGGCCCTATGACGACAGTCATACGCCAGGCGCGGCTCGACATACAATCGCCGCGACATGTCGTTGCCTCCCGATCGCCTGCTTGCCTCGACGCCGGTCTGGCGCCGCCTCTCGCCTG